>DATHFI010000156.1:0-5936 GCA_035490275.1 Planctomycetota bacterium | reverse complement strand
AGTGGCGCGTCCCCCACACCTGGGGCAGGGCGTCCGCGCGGCGGCGGATCGCGATCCCCGTCCGGACGCGCCGCCCGATGTCGCCGGCCAGGCGGCGGGCGCGCGCGTCGGCCGCCTCCCCGAAGTCGGCGATCTCCTTCTCGAGCGCGGGATCGCCCCCGGGCGGAAGCCGGTTGATCCGGTCCTTCACCTTCGTGTCGTCCTCGGTGGCGGGCCAGATGAGCGTCACCGTGACGGGCGAGCCGCCCCGGAATATTTCCGCCGGCACGGGCTCGGCCCGGACGATTTTCGTCAGGGCCTGGATCAGCGATTCGCGCGGGGCATCCGCCTTGAAGGGTTCGCCCGCGAGAGAGACGAGGATGTCGCCCTCCTTGAGTCCGTGGGCCTCGGCCACCGAGGCCTCGACGACGCCGTTGACGGCGAGCGCGCCGCGACCCTCGCCCAGGCCGAGTTTGACGAGGGCGTCGCCTTCGACGGACTCGAGGTAGGCGCCGAGCCGGGGGGAAACGGGTTCCGCGGCCTTGGGGCGCTTGAAGTCCGGATTCCGGCGCGGCCGCTCCGGAAGATCGGCGATGTCGCGGAGGGCCGTCGCGGCGGCGCGCGCGATCCGCGCCATCGTGGCGTAATCGATCTTCTCCGCGTGGTCGCCCACCCGGTGGTAATCCGGGCAGGGGCCGTGCTCGGAGAGTCCGATGATGGGGATCCCCTTGGCGAAAAAAGAAACGTGGTCGCTGCCGTCGCCGAAACTGTCGTCGAGGTTGAGCGCCAGCCCCGCATGGTCGCCGGCCTGTTTCAGGATCGCGCGGAAGAGGCCGCCCGCGGCGGTCCCCAGGCCGTAGCCGCCGGCCGCGTTGGGCGTGTCGGTCCGCCCCACCATGTCCATGTTGAACATCGCGACCGTCCGCTCGAGGGGGATGATCGGATGGTTGACGTAGTGGCGGGAGCCGAGGAGGCCCCACTCCTCCGCGCTGAAGGTCAGGAAGAGGATGGAGCGGCGCGGCCGGGCGTGCGAGGCGGCGAAGGCGCGGACGACGCCCAGGAGGGCCGTGGTGCCCGAACCGTTGTCGTCGGCGCCGTTCCAGATCTCGTCCTCCTTCGTCGATTCGCCGAGCTGGCCCGCCCGGTGCTGTCCCTTGCGGCCGACGTGGTCGTGGTGGGCGCCGAGGACGACGACTTCGTCGGGGAGATCGCGGCCAGGGAGGAGTCCCGCGCAGTTGCGGGTCGTCAGCTCGCCGCGGCGGATCTTGAAATGCTGGAAGTAGGTCGGATGTCCGTCCGGGCCGGGGTCGCCGACCGGCACGAGTCCGGCCTCGCGGAACCGGTCCGCGATGAACTCGGTCGCCTTGTCGTTCCCAGGGAAGCCCGCGCAGCGTCCCTCGAGCTCGTCGCTTGCGAGGTAGGTCAGGTAGCCCCGAAGCAGGTCGGGGGTGAGGGCGTCGAGTCCGGTCTCGACGCGCGGCGTCGCGGCGGCGCAACCGGCGATCAGGACCGCGGCGCCCAGCAGGACGGGTCTCATGGATTCTCCCGGGAAAGCGGCATTATAGTCAGCGCTCAGCCATCAGCTATCAGCTGTCAGCTGTCAGCCGTCATCGGTCATCGCTCATCGGTCACACGACCCGCTCCCGCGAATGGATGGCAATCGGCAATTCCTGTAGAGTGTCGCCCGATGACCTCCGGCGAAACCTTCGCGCAGAAATACTTCCGGTACCGCGGCTGGATTCCCCTGCCGCTCTACCTGGCGCTCCTCGCGCCGCTGCCGGGGCGGTCGCCCCGCTGGATGCTCTGGTGGGGCGTCGGGCTGGGCGTCGTCGTGATCGGAGGCTTGTGCCGGCTCTGGGCGATTCGTCACATCGGCCGGAGCGCGCGCACCCGGACCGAGAAGACCCGGCCGCTCATCATCTCCGGGCCGTACGCGATCATGCGCAATCCGCTGTACGTCGCCAACGTGCTGATCGCGGGGGGATTCGCGCTCTGTTCGTGCCTGTGGTGGTACGCGCCGGTGCTCGTCGTCCTTCTCTTCCTCCACTACCACATCGTCGCGCTTTGCGAGGAGAAGGGACTGCACGAGCGGGTCGGCTGGGAGTACGAGGCCTATCGGGGGAAGGTGCCGCGGTGGATTCCCCGCGAGCTCGGCCCGGCGTTCGCCTATCCCGCGCCCAACACGATCCGGGAGACGCTGTATCGCGAGCGGTCGGGATTCCTCGGCGTGACGTGCGCGATCCTGCTCCTCGCTGCGACGACTTGGTTTTACCTAGGCCGGTAGCAGGTCGGTGAAGACGAATCCGTCTCGGTCGACGACCTCTCCAGTCCGCACCGGCACCGGCGTCGCGAACATTGGTCCCGCCCACGCGAAGGTGTGGAACTCCCCGCGCTCGCCGCACGGGTCGACTCCGGCCGGCAGATCGTCGAGTAAATGATTGTCAAATGCGCGGCCCGCGAAGGAACGGTCGAGCGCGCGCGGATCGACGCACGTGAGCCGCGCCTGGAGCCCCACCTTTACCATGTCACGCGCCAGTGCCGCCGTCGGCATTCCCCATATGGGGAAGATCGGCTCGATCCCGGTTCCACGCATCCGATCCACGCGGTAGGCGCGGATATCTTCCAGGAACAGATCCCCGAACGCGACCGCCTCGATCCCCTCTCCCAGGGCCCGCTTCAGTACCGCGGCCATCGCCGCCTCATATTGTGTGTTGGAACACGCATTCGGGATCGGGACCTTCCAGAGCGGCGCGCCCGCCGCCGCGGCTTGCGCTTCGAGAAGCTCGACCCGCACGGCGTGCATGGCCACCCGGCCAAAAGCTTCATTGATCGTGGTCATGAGCCCCGCGACCTCGATACCCGGTGTCCGCCGCAGGACGTGGAGCGTCCAGGCGCTGTCTTTCCCGCTGCTCCACGACAACAGAACTTTTTTCACGCCCTCGCCTTTCGACGCAGGACGACGAGAAAAAAAGGAGCCCCCGCCACCGCGGTGATCGCCCCCACGGGCAGCTCGATCCCCCGGAGGACCGACCGCGCCGCGAGGTCAGCCGCCGCGACGAGGACCGCGCCCCCCGCGGCGCAGACGGGGAGCATCCGCCGGTGGTCCGGCCCCACGACGGCCCGCGCGAGATTCGGGACGACGAGCCCGACGAAGCCGATGATCCCCGCGCACGCCACGGCCCCCGCCGTCGCGACCGCCCCGGCCGCGAGGAGCCACCGCTTCGCCCGCTCCACCTCGACGCCGAGCTGCTGGGCCGGCTCCTCCCCCAGAAGGAAGAGATTGAGGTCGCGCGCGTAGACGACCGCCACCCCGAGCGCGATCGCCGCGGCGGGAACCATCACCGCGAGCCGCGCCCAGGAGTCCGTGTGCGCGAAACTGCCCATGAGCCACAGCATGATGTCCCCGAAGTTCCTCGTGTGCGTCATGAGGAGGATCGACAGGAGCGCCGAGGCGAGCGATCCCACGGCGAATCCGGCCAGGAGGAGTGTTGGGATCGGCACCCGGCCCCGCACCCGCGCCAGGCGATAGACGAGGAGCGCCGCCCCGAGGCCCCCCAGGAATGCCGTCGCCGCGACGGGCGCGATGCCGAGGAAGGGCGCGCTCAACCCGAGGACTATCGCCGCCACGGCCCCGAGGGCGGAGCCCCCCGAAACGCCGACCACGAAGGGGTCGGCCAGCGGATTCCGGAATAGCCCCTGGAAGATCGCCCCGGCGGTCGCGAGCGCCGCGCCCGCCCCGGCCGCCACGAGCGCGCGCGGAAGCCGGAGTTGCCAAAGAATCGTCCCGGTGCCGAACCATCCCGAGGCGCCCCACGCGATCGAAAGCGCGACCACCGCGGCCAGGGCCACGGCCGCGCCGGCAATCGCAGTTCCGCTACCGATCCGACGCATGGAAGCACTCCGGATGGAGCTCCTTCGCCAGGAGCTCGAGCCCCCTGGCGAGTCGCGGCGTCGGGTACATGAAATGGGATTTGTCCCAGTCGAAGACGCGGCCCGACTTGACGGCGCGCAGGCCCTCCCACCCCGGCCGCTCGCGAGGGTGCGGCGCGTAGTTGTGCGCGACGACGATGAACTCCGGATCGCGCGAGAGCACGAGCTCCCACGAAATCGGGATCCATTTGCCCGCGTACGATTCCGTGATGATGTTCGTGCCTCCCGCCAGCCGGATGATCTCGTCCGCGGTCATCCCCGGCGCCGCCGCGTGGGGCTGCGAGGTGGCCTCGATGTAAACCGTCGGCCGGCGTTCCACGTTCCGGACGCGCCGCAAGATCTCCGCGACGCGTGTTTCGAAATCCTTCGCCGACTTTTCCGCCACCTCGGCCCGGCGGGTCACATCGCCGAGGAGCCGGATCGCCGTCCCGATCTCCGCGATGCTCTTGGGATCGACACAGAGGACGGGAAGCCCGAGCCCCCGCAGCTGCTCGTTCGACCTCGCGGCCAGGTCGTGCGAGGAAACGACCAGGTCGGGCTTCAGCGCGACGACCGCCTCGTAGTTGACCCGGATATCACCGACCTTCGGCCGATCCTTCGCCTCCGGCGGATAGTCACAGTACGTCGTGTCCCCTACGACGAGATCGCCCGCGCCGGCCGCGAACGTCAGCTCGGTGACGCTCGGAACGATCGAGACGACGCGCCGCACCTCGACGGGCACGGAGACTTCGCGACCCTCGAGATCGCGCACGACCCGCGTCGGGACCCCGGGCTTGGGCGCGGGACAACCCGCGAGAGCCACGAGGACAAGAAGCGCGATCCGTTTCACAGGCGCCTCGGGAGCACGAGGGGTCCCCCGTCGGGATGGGGCCGCACCACGACGTCCGGCCCGAAGACCGGCCTCAAATGGCGCTCATCGAGCATTTCGATCGGAGTTCCGTCGCCCGCGATCCGGCCCTCCTTGAGCAGGACGAGCCGCGACGCGGACGATGCCGCGAGGTTGAGGTCGTGGAACACCGCGACCGCCGCCCCGCCCGCCGCGACGTGGTCCCGCACGATCCGGAGCGTCTCCACCTGGAAGTGGAGGTCGAGGTGGGCGGTCGGCTCGTCGAGGAGAAGCAGCTTCGCCTCCTGCGTCAAGGCGCGCGCAAGGAGGACGCGGCGACGCTCCCCGCCGGAGAGTTCGGTGATCGGCCGGTCGCGCAGCTCCCACGTGCCCGTTCTTTCCATAGCTCGCCGGGCCGCCGCCCGGTCGCGCCCGGTCTCGACGTCGAACCGCCCGAGGTGGGGATGGCGCCCCATGAGGACCATTTCCTCGACGAGGAATTCGAATTCCACCGGGGCGTCCTGGGGGACGACGGCGATCGCCCGTGCCGCGGTCGTGGCGGTTGTCTCCCGGTAGAGGTCGCGCCCCTCGAGGAGCACCCGCCCCGCCCGGGGCGCCAGCGCCCGGCTGGCGGTCCTGAGGAGCGTCGTCTTCCCGGACCCGTTCGGCCCGGCGACGGCGACGAACTCGCCGGGGCGCACCTCGAGGGTCGCCCCGGCGAGAACGGTCGCGCCGTCGTACGCGCACGACACCGATGTCAGTTGCAGCAGCGGCTCAGCCACGTCTTTCCGGTCCCTGATTCTTGATTCTTGATTCCTGATTCCTGGCCCATCAGAACTCCACCGTCACACCCGCGAGATAATTGTCCTCCGGAGCGGGATTGAACGCCTCGCGCGCGCCCCAGATTCCGGTCGGCCCCGCGCCGATCCCGCCGTTGTCGAAGTACTTTTTCCCGAGCGCGTTGTTGGCCTCGAAAAAGAAAACAGCCTTCTTCCACTTCCAAGCGAAACGGGCGTCAACTACCGTGTAGGCGTCCAAGGAACCGACGTCGTTCGACAGGTCGTTCAGCAGGAAACGCTCCCCCACGTACCGGCCGGAGAGCGTCACGGAGAGGCCGAACTTCGAAGTCCAGATCCCGGTCAGGGACGCGGCCAGGTCCGGCGTGATCGGCATTTTCTTGCCGTCGAACGGCCCGCTTTCG
>DATHFI010000155.1:0-3281 GCA_035490275.1 Planctomycetota bacterium | reverse complement strand
CGAGAGAGTCACGCGGAAGTCGTCGGCATTCCGCGATAAGCCCATGCGCCTCAATGAGCCCGCTGATGGCGGACGCCTGATCGCTTCTTAAGCTGTCGGCTGAAAGCTGTCGGCTGAGCGCCGATCAATACAACCGGAAGGCATGAGTCGGAAGTCAGGAGTTGAAGATCACGCTCCCGCGGCGTATATGGTTACCAGGAACTACGGAGGCCCCGAATGCGCGTCCTGCCCGCAATCCTGATCCTCCTGCTCGCCCAGTCGCCGGAAGACAAGCTCGAGGCGGCGCTCAAGAAGTTCGGCGAGCGGAATTACAAGATTCTCAAGGACAGCAAGGAAAACGGGATTATGACGCTGAAAACTCGCGTCGAGAAGGAGGGCGAAACCAAGGTGGCCGTATTCGAGGATCGGGTCGAGATGAAGGCCGGGGAGGCCGAGATTTCCATGTCGTTGATCGAGAAGGCCTCCTTGAAGGGCCTCCGACTCATCTCCGGGAAAAGAACGGGCAAGGTTCCCGGCGGCCAGATCGACTGGTGGGTCTCGGTCGCGGAGGGCAAGGCGTCGTTGAGGGTGGATGACCGGCAGCAGACGATCGACGTCACCGAAGGCACGGTCGCCGAACTGGCCGTGTTGCGCCTCGTCTGCGCGGCGGAGCAGAAGGTGGGCGAGAGCTTCAAGGCCGATGTGCTCGTCATGGTCGCCGAACGCGTGGACCGGGGCCATGAATTCAAGTGCGTCGCCAAGGAGACGCTCGAGATCGGCGGCGCCAAGCGGGACGCCTACAAGTGGGAGGAAACCTGGGAGGGGACGATGACCATCAACGGAAAGACCGGCACCTCCAAGACGGCCAATACCTACTGGGCCGGCTCCGACGGGTATCCTCTTCGCGCGATCCTCGGGCCCGGCATGGAGGTCGTCCTCGACGTTAAATGATCAGGTGAATCATGCGGTTGTTGCTGGCGGCGATTTTCCTGCTCCAGGCGGCCCCGGCGCAGTCGGAAGCGAACAGGCTCGAGGCGGCGCTCAAGAGGTTCGGGGACCGGAGGTACAAGATTCTCCAAGATGGTCAAGGGTCGGGGAGCATGACGCTGCGGGCGCGAATCGAGAAAGATGGCGACGGGAAAGCGGCCGTGATCGAGGTCGGGCTCACCGCGATGGTCAAGGACTTCGCCGTGAGCCTGAAATTCACCGAAAAGGCGTCCCTGGATGGATGCCGGCTCATTTCGGCGAAGATGTCCGGCCGGGATCCCGTCGGCGACATTGATTGCGCGGCATCGGTCCGGGAGGCCACGGCGTCCATAACGGCCAAGAACAAGACGCACGCCATCGAGGTCACCGAAAGAACGGTCGGGGAGTTGGCACCCCTCGTCATGGCATGCACGACGGACCAGAAGGTGGGGGCGTCATTCAAGGTGGATGTCCTGAGGATGGTCACGCAGAGGCTCGAAAAGGGCCGTGAATTCACCTGCGTGGCCAAGGAGACCGTCGAAATTGCCGGGAGAAAATTCGACGCCTTCAAATGGGAGGAACGGTGGGTGCAGGAGGGTCCCAAGGACGGCGCGCCAATCCCAGCGAAAGTCGAAACCACTTATTGGGTCAGTCCCGACGGCTACGTGCTTCGCACTCTCGGCTCGCAGGGAATGGAAGTCGTCCTCGACGCGAAATAGAGGCGCTGCACAACCCGTTGTAGGTCCGGCAATCCGCAATCCGAAATCCGCAATCTTTCCGAGAATCGAGAATCGCTCCCTCGCTTCACCGGACAAAGTCCATCACCTTGTCTCCCGTTCCGCTATAACAGTTGAACTCGACCCGGTGATCGGGCTGGTCGCGCACTCTCACATAGCGGATCCGCTTCTTGTTTTTCAGCTCCATCTCCTGGATCTCCTCCTTCCGCGCCTCCAGGAGCGAGAAAACCTCGGGCCCCACGCGCACCTCGACCGTCGCGATGTCCTCCCGCTCCAGCGTGCTCTTGAGCGCACGCATCACCTCGAGCCCGATCGACTCGATGCTCTTCACCAGCCCCGTCCCGCCGCAGGCCGGACACGGGTCGTGCGCCACCGCCGCCACGCTCGGGCGGATCTTCTGCCGCGCGATCTGCGTCAGGCAGAAGGCGCTCATCGGGAGGATCACCGTCTGCGCCCGATCCCGGCGCGCCTCGTCCCGCAGGACGCTCTCCACCCTCCGCCGGTTCCGCTCGTGCTTCATGTCGATGAAGTCGATCACGATGATGCCGCCCACGTCGCGCAGGCGGAGCTGGCGCACCACCTCCCGCGCCGCCTCGAGATTCGTCCGCACCGCGAGATCCTCCGGGTTCGCCTCGCGCACGAGGCGGCCCGAGTTCACGTCGATCGCCGTCAGCGCCTCCGTCTGCTCGATCACGATCGACCCGCCCGACGGGAGCGGGACCGACTTCTGGTTGAGCTGGTCGATCTGCGCCTCGATCGCGTGCTTGTAGAAAAGCGGCGTCGCCCCCTCGTAGAACGTGAGCCGCTCCCGGTACCGCGGCATGACCCCCTCGAAGAAACGCACGAGCCGGTCGTAGACCGCGCGGGCGTCGACCACCACCTCCTGCATGTCCGGCGTGAAGAAATCCCGCACCGTGCGCAGGTCGATGTCGCTCTCCTCGTACAGGAGCGCCGGCGGCTTCGCCTCCTTCGCCTTCGTCGTGACCGACTCCCAGACCCGCTGGAGGTACTCGTAGTCGGCGCGCATGTCGGCCGGATCGATGTCCACCCCCGCCGTCCGGACGATGAACCCCACGCCGTCCGACCGGCCCCCAGAGATCTCCCGCACCATCCCGCGCAGGCGGGTCCGCTCCATCGGGTCCTCGATCTTCTTCGAGATTCCCACCGTCGGGGCCAGGGGCGTCAGGACCAGGAACCGGCCCGGCAGGCTCAGCTCCATCGTCACCGACGGGCCCTTCTCGCCGAATTCGTCGCGGATGACCTGGACGAGGATTTCCTGCCCCTCCCTCAGGAGGTCCTGGATCAGCCGCTTGGGACGCGGGCCCCGGCCCGAGCGGCGCGACCGGACGTCCTCGCCGGGACCGTGGACCTCGGAGACGTGGAGGAACGCGTTCCGTTCGAGGCCGATCGAAACGAACGCCGCCTGCAGGCTCGGGTGGACGTTCTCGACCCGGCCCTTGTAGATGTTCCCGACGAGCGTCTCCCGCGACGACCGCTCGACGTGGAAATCCTCGAGCCGGCCGTCGACGAGGATCGCGATCCGCGTCTCCTCCTTCTCGAGGGCGTTCACGAGCATCACCGTTCGCGCCGGCGGGGGCA
>DATHFI010000154.1:0-3277 GCA_035490275.1 Planctomycetota bacterium | reverse complement strand
CCGTCGCGGCCGATGCGGACGTGGTCGGGGCCCGCGACGCGACGGCGGGGCGAGAGGACGCTGATCTCGACGCGGAGGTCGCGAACCTCCTCGGGAGGGACGGGGTCGAACCGGTCGTCGCGCGAGGCGGCCGCCGCGGCCATCTCCTGGACCGAGCGCCAGAGCGGCTGGCCCGGGGCGAGGTGGCCGATGCATCCGCGGAGCTCGCCGTCCCGGCGGAGCGTGACAAAGGCCGCGCCGGGGTCCTGGACCTGCAGGGAGACAGGGGCGGGCGCGGCGGGTTCGCGGCCCACGGCCGCGGCCGCGACGGCTTCGCGGGCGACGGCGATCAGGGCGCGTCGGGCGTCGGCGTCGAGCACGGGCCCATCATCCCACGCGTGGGCCCGCCCGGCGTCCCGGAAATAGAAAGCCCCCGCGCGGAGGCGGGGGCTTTCACTCTGCCTGTCCGGGAGGAATGATGCGCCGGTTACTTCGTGGTCGTGTCCTTCTTCGGGGCGTGCGCCTTCCCCTTGTGGGCCGGCGCCTTCTCGGCCTTCTCGGCGGAGGTCTTCAGCTCGCCCGCGGTGGAGAGGACGAAGATCTCGACCCGGCGGTTCTTCTTCATGTTCGCGGCGGTCCGGTCGTTCGGGGCGCAGGGCTGCCGGTTGCCCATGCCGACGCACTCGGCGAAGGACGACTCGGGGATCCCGAAGCTCTTGAGCGCGCCCATGACGGCGATCGCGCGCAGGGCGGAGAGCTCCATGTTCGTGTCGGTGGCGAGGAGCTTCTGGGTTTCCGCCTTGACGATGGGGGCCCGGTCGGTGTGGCCCGCGATCCGGAAGCTGAACGACCGCCCCTTGTGGGCGTCGGCGAATTTCTTCAGAATCTCGCCGCCCTTGGCGCTCACCTTGGCGCTGCCGCTCTCGAAGAGGAGGTCGGTGCCCATCTCCCAGGCGCCGGTCTTCGCGTTGTAGGACATCCCGTCGGTCTCGCCGTTGCGGAGCGAGGCGAGGGCGGCCTGGAGCTGGCGCGCGATCTGGCCGTAGAGCTCGTCGGAGGTCCGGGCGAGCGTGGCGTCGTCGAGCTGCCGGCTGGCGGCCTGGTTCTGGGACTCGAGTTCCTGGTTGCGCTTCTCGAGCTCCCCGATGTACTCCTTCTGGGCGCCCATGTCGCGGGCGTACTTGTCGGCCGAGACGGTGGAGCACCCGCCGACGATCGCGGCGAGGGCGAGAACGGTGAAAATACGGACGGACATGAGAACCCCCTCTCCTGGCATCCTGAGAACCCCGGCCCCACGCGGGGCCGACTGTGTAAGTTATAAACCGTAAAGTACATTTTGTCAAGCGAAAATGGACGAGAGACAGATTTCAGACATCAGACTTCTGACTTCAGGGGCGGTAAACTGTCCCGTCCGTCTGAAGTCCGAGGTCTGATGTCTGCGAGGCCCCAATGCCGCAAATCCGCCGCTGCTGGCCGTCGGGCGACGATCCCCTCATGGACCGCTACCACGACGAGGAGTGGGGAGTCCCCGCCCGCGACGATCGCCGCCATTTCGAGTACCTCCTCCTCGACGCCTTCCAGGCGGGTCTGAGCTGGCGGACGGTGCTCCACAAGCGGGAGAATTTCCGTCGCGCCTTCGCCGGATTCGACCCCGCGCGCATCGCCCGCTTCGGCGACCGCGAGGTGAAGCGGCTCCTGGCCGACGCGGGGATCATCCGGAACCGGCTGAAGATCCTCGGGACCGTCCGCAACGCCCGGGCGTTCCTCGAGATCCGGAAGGAGACGGGAAGCTTCGACCGCTACGTCTGGCAATTCACCGGTGGCCTCCCGATCCGCAACGCGTGGCGCACGCTCAAGGAGCTGCCCCCGCGCAGCGAGGTCTCCGACGCGATGAGCGCCGACCTCAAGAAGAGAGGCTTCACCTTCGTGGGCTCGACGATCTGCTACGCCTACATGCAGGCCGCGGGGCTGGTGAACGATCACCTCGTGGGATGCCCACGCCGACTGAAAGTCGGCGTCGTGAGTCCCTGACTCAAGACGAGCCCTGTTGAAAACGTCTCCCCACCACGAAGACACAAAGCCACAAAGAGGAGGGATTCTTGGATTGGGCCCGCCGGCGTTCGTGGCCCGAAGGGCCACGAACCGGCCCCGGAGGGGCCAGGGACGGTGGGGAGAGCCGCGGAGAGAAGGCGCCTTCTCCCGCGGCTCTCCCGGCCGTCCCTTCCGGCGGGCGCTCGACCGATCGGGGTCCGCTTGGTGTCCTCGTGGCTTGGTGGTGTAGGAAGGGGTTTTCACCAGAGCAACTCAAGACTCCAGACGCCCGACTTCCTGACGCGCCCCTCAGGGCGAAACAAAACCGGCCGGAACCTCGCGGGTCCGGCCGGCGTGAGAATCGGGAATCGATTACGGCGCGGCCTTGGTCTCCGGCTCGAGGAAGCTCGGGGCATTGTAGGCGCGGTGCTTGATCTCGTAGCCCGCCTTGCTCCCCTCGGATGTGAAGGGCGGCTCCACCTTGCCGGAAGGGCCGTCCGGGTAGCGATTCTTCATGTGCTTCATCCAGTTGGCGTCGCCGTAGAACTGCTTGAGGAGCATCTCGGCCACGCCCCCCGTGAGCGGGCTGGGCTGGCGCGACCCGCCCTGGAACCGGAGCATGTCGTAGGCGAAGAACATCGTCCACACGGTGCAGAGCAGGGCGACGAGCGTGAGGGCCGTCCAGATCGGCGCCGCCCGGCGCCGCTCCAGCTCGTCCTCGGTCGCCGCCGCCGAACCGCCCGTGGCGCGCCGCGACCGCTGAAGGGTCGACCGGCGGCCCCGTCCGGAAACCGCCTGCTCCGCCACCGGCTCCGTCTCCACGGTCTCGGCCGTCTCGACCTCGTCGGCGAGCTTCAGGGGCTCCGTCGTCTGGCCCGCCTCCTCCTCGTCGGGAGGCATGCCGCCGAGTCCCTGGGCCTCCGCCGGCACGAGCAGGTCCTCGTCCGAGGGGCCCCGCCCGCGCGACTGCGAGACTTCGAGGTTCTGCGATTCCTGGGAAACGTCGAGGTCGAGCACGGTGTCGTCCTGCGTGGCGCCGGGGGTGCTCGGAAGGATGATGGTCGGCTCCGTGATGCGGCCCTTCTTGAGCTGCTCCACGTCCTCCACCTTGAACTTCATCTTGTTCTCGTCGCGGAAGGCGCGCAGCTCGCCCTCGGAGACCATGCGCTTGAGGTCCTCCTCGGAGAGCTCCAGCTCCGCCATCACCTCTTCGAAGGAGAAATACTCGACCATGGATGCACCTCCGTCGCCGGGGCGATCTCCCCGG
>DATHFI010000153.1:0-5170 GCA_035490275.1 Planctomycetota bacterium | reverse complement strand
CCGGGACGCGACATCCAGCGCGTCCAGCCCGTTCGCGGCCTCGAGCAGCGTGTACCCGTGCTGCTTCAGCACCTGGGTGAGGAGCTTCCGCACCGGGGCCTCGTCCTCCACGATGAGAATCGTTTCCGATCCCCCTACCGTCGGGATCCGCTCCGCCGGGCGCGCGGGGGCGGCGGGCTCGACCGGTTGATCGACGCGCGGCAGGTAGATCTTGAACGTCGCCCCGTGACCCGGCTCGCTGTACGCCGCCACGTGGCCGCCGCTCTGCTTCACGATCCCGTAGACGGTGGAGAGTCCCAGGCCCGTTCCCTTCCCCCGCTCCTTGGTCGTGAAGAAGGGCTCGAAGATCCGCGGCAGCACCTCGGCGGGGATTCCCGCGCCGTTGTCGCTCACGGCGAGGAGGACGTGGGGACCCGGCGTCACTTCCGGCTGGTTGCGGGCGTAGGAGGCGTCGAGATCGATGTTGCGCGTCTCGAGCGTGAGCCGCCCGCCGCGCGGCATGGCGTCCCGCGCATTCACCGCGAGATTCATGATGACCTGCTCGATCTGCCCCCGGTCCGCCTTCACGCGCCCCAGGGAGGGATCGAAAACCGCCACGAGATTGACGTCCTCGCCGATCACCCGGCGGAGCATCTTGTCCATGTCGGAGAGGACCGCGTTCAGGTCGAGGAGCGTCGGCTCGAGGACCTGCTTGCGGCTGAAGGCGAGGAGCTGACGGGTCAGGTCGGCGGCGCGCACGGCGGCCTTGCGGATCTCCTCGAGATGGCCGCGGACCGGATCGCCGGGCCGGACGGAGTCGAGGAGGAGTTCGCTGTAGCCCGACACGGCGGTGAGCAGGTTGTTGAAGTCGTGGGCGATGCCCCCCGCGAGGCGGCCGATCGCCTCCATCTTCTGAGCCTGCCGCAGCTGGCCTTCCAGCGTCGCCCGCTCCGTGGTGTCGATGGCCATCGCCTGGATCCCGGCGAAAGCGCCGTCGGCCCCGAAGAGCGGACCGGCATGCCACTCGCAGAGGATCTTGTGGCCGTCCCGGCGGATGTTCTGCCACGTCGTGATGGAAGGAACATCCCGCTGGGCCATGCCGCGGAAATGGGTCATCGCCTCGTCGCGGGCCTCGGGGGCCACGATGAGATCCTCCAGGGTCCGGCCCGCGGCTTCCTCCCGGGAAAAGCCGAAGACGTGCGCGGCGGCCGGGTTCCAAAGTCGGATCCGGAAGTCCGGGTCGGTCAGGATACAGGCGACGGGCATCCGCTCCATCTGCAGCTGGAGCTGCTCGAGGAGCTTCTCGCGCTCGCGCTCGAGGCGCCGGCGATCCGTGACGTCGGTAATCGCCCCGATCCACTTGACGGCCTTCCCCTCGGCGTCTCGGACGGCCACGCTGCGATCAGTCCAGACCCGCCAGGTTCCGTCCTGCCGCCGGACCCGATATTCCTCGTAGAAACCCGTCCCGCCGGCGAGCTGGGCCTGGACCGCCTTGGTGACCCGTCCCGAGTCCTCAGGATGGATGATCTCCTCCCACCCCTTGCGGGTTCGCGGGGCCTGGCCGGTTGGAAGGCCCAGCTGGCGGTCGACGTCGCCGAACCACTCGATCCCTCCCGAGTCGAGGTGCCATTCGTAGATGAGATCGGTGGTCGTCCCGGCCGCGATCCGGAACCGCTCGTAGCTCTCCTTGAGGGAGGTCTCCGCCTGCCGCCGCACCCGGAGGTCGCGCAGGAAGGCGCTGAAAGTCGTCTGCGCGCCCGAGCCGATGGCGGTGACGGTCAGCTCCACCGGGATTTCCGTCCCGTCGCGGCAGAGGGCCGTGATCTCGATCCGCCGGTTGAGGATGGGTCCCTCGCCCTTCGTCCGGTAGAGTTCGAGTCCTCGCAGGTGCGCCTCGCGGTAGGCGGGGGGAATGATCGTCTCCGCGAGCCCCTTGCCCATCACCTCGACGGAAGGCCATCCGAAGAGCTCCTCGGCCGTGGGATTCCAGCCGGTGATCCGCCCCTCGAGATCGATGGTGATGATGGCGTCGAGGGCCGTTTCGACGACGCGCCGCAGACGCTCCTCGCTCCGCTGGAAAGCCCGCTCCGATTTCACGTGATCCGCGGCGAGCCGCTCCGCCGCCCACCGGGCGCGCGCCTGGCCGCGGGAGATGCGGTACAGGACTCCGCTGACCACGAGCCCCACGACGAGAAAGAAGAGGATCTCGTCCGTGGCGGAATTCAGACCGAAGTCCGGGAGGGTTCTGAACTCAAGGGTCCAGGGCTGGCCGGCGACCTGCAGCGTCCGGACCTCGGTCCACCCCGTGGGATCGGGATCCACCGAGGTCGTACGGTGTAGAAGATTGGATTCGCTCCGCTCGGCCCCCACGAAGAACCGGACCGCGATCTCATCGGCCGCGTCGGGATCGAGGAGACCTCCCAGGAGATCGTCGCCGCGGAACGGGCTGAAGACGAATCCCTCGATCGCGGCCCGCCGCTGTTCGACGGTTGCGACCGGCATCCCGGGCCGGTACAGGGGCGCGTAGACCAGGAATCCCGCCTGCTTGTGGGCGTCGATTTCCTGGACGAGCGTGACGCGGCCCGAGGAGGCGGCCACGCCGTCGTCCCGGGCCCGGTCGAGGGCGCGGCGGCGCGAGGGTTCGCCCCCGATGTCGAATCCGAGGGCCACCTGGTTCCGTCGATCCAGCGGCTCGAGGTACCGGATGATGATCCGGTCCGGTCCGCTCCGATCCCCCCACACCTTGAAATCGGGGAATCCCTCGGCGCGGGCCGACTCGATGAAGGCTTCGACATCTTCATGGGCGACTCGTTTCGCGAATCCGATCCCCTGGATCCCGGGATAGCGGTCCTTGAGGTTCAGGCTCTCCACGAACTTGCGGAACTCGCGGCCCTTCACGGTTTCGCCGGTGGCAAAGAGGCCGCGTCCGGCCCGGAGGAGGGCCAGGTAGGTGTCGAGCCGCTGGTCGACCGCTCCGACCGTCTTCTGGATCCGGTTCTGGAACCGGAGGCGGTCGCGCGCCTGGGAGACCCAGAGGAGGTATCCCACGGCGGTCAGGGTCATGACGAGGGAGGCGCACAGGACGAGAAGCGGCACGGGCGATGGCGTGGATGAACTTCGGATTGACCCAACCTGGGGCATTCCCGCACTCCCCGGCTCCGATCCGACCCCGGGGTTTACGACCCCGGGCCGGCCGGAAGGCCGCCGCATAGTAAGGCATTCGCGCGGCCAAATTGCAATACAGTTGACCGGGTGACGAAAAACCGCGGCCGGGCGGGACAAATATTATGGCGAATCCGGACTAATACGCGGCGGGCGGGCGGAAATCTTTGCGCTTTCGGCTAGTCTCCGCCGGCGGACGTGAGAAGGAAGCGCCGCCCTTCGGCGGAGAGCCCGAGGCGGTCGATTTCTCCCTTCAGCTGCGCCGCGTTTCCATCTCCCGCGAGGTACCCGTTGACGCGCGCGGCGGCGGTCGAGCGGGTGAAGGCCGCGGGGTCGGGGTAGATCGCCTCGAAGTCGCGGATGAGGGGGGAATTCCGGAGGGAGTATTTCTGGTGGTAGTCCTCCGCGAGGTAGAAGCGCGCGAGCGGGAGAATCGGCGTGGCCACGGGGCTCCCGAGGCGCTTCTCGAGGCGGGCCTTGGACTCGAGGGCCCGGCGACGCTGGTCGTCGTCCTGGGTGAAGACCGCGGACATGTACTGGCGGCTTCCGGACCGGGCGCAGGGGTTGTGGCTCTCCCAGAAGAGGTCGAGGACCTGTTCGTAGGAGATCTTCGCGGGATCGTAGTCGAGCTGGAAGGTCTCCGTGTGGTCGCCGAGGTCGTGATAGGTGGGGTCGGGGTGCGCGCCGCCCGCGTACCCGACGCGGGTCCGAAGAACCCCGGGGACGGTCCCGAACCGGGCGTCGGGGGTCCAGAATCAGCCGACCGCGAAGGTGGCGGTCTCGAAGCGCTCGGGCAGGTCGCGGTCGATCAGGGGAATCGCGTTCCCGGTCATCAGGCGGGCGGTTGTCACGGGATTATCCTCCACGCGTCCGGAGCAGGCGGCGAGGAACGCCAAGCCGGCAGCGAACGCCAAAAGGCGCATGATGCCTATGATACCCCAAAGAGCCCCGCAATATTCCCAGGGGCGATTTGGGTCACTCCATCTCGATTGAGGGGCGCCCCGCCTCACTTTGGCCTGTGAAATCCCTTCAAAAGTTGCGGATCGTCGTGGCACGACTCCTGCGGATCGCTCTTTGGAGGCGATCCATGGCGGGCGGTCAAAACCCCGGCGAGGCCTCGGATAATCCGGTCGCGATCAACGTCACCGCAATCGTCGACGTGATTTTCTGCCTGTGCCTGTTCTTCCTCTGCTCGATCCACTTCAAGGTACTCGAGGGGAAGATCGAAACGTGGCTGCCGAAACACGGCAATCAGCCGGGCCTCGCCGCCGATCGACTCCTCGAGCCGATCCGGGTGGTCCTGACCTGGAACCATGATGCCGCCCGGACGATCCGGCGCGTGGGCAACCGCGAGGCCTCTTCCGATGCGGAACTGGCGGACCTGCTACTCCGATTTCCGAAAGCGGGCGATCCTCCTGTCCAGATCGACGCGACAACCGAGGTCCCTTGGAAGGATGTCGTGAGGGTGATCGACATCGCCCGCCAGAACGGCCTCGACAGGCTCGAATTCGTCGAGCCTTGGCCGCCGGTCTCGCGCTGATCCTCCCGGTCCGCCCGGATCGATTACGCTAGCGGCCCTGCAGCTTTTCGAGGTTGACCCGCGCCTCGGCGAGATTGGGATCGATCTCGAGCGCCTTCCGGAGCGACGCCTCGGCCTGCGCGCGGAGGCCCATCACGAGGAGTATCTTCCCCAGGTCGCCGTGCGCCCGGGCCCGCTTCGGATCGAGCTCCAGCGACTTGCGGATTTCGGCGACCGCCTCGTCGAGTTTCCCCGATTCCGCCAGCACTTGCCCCAGCACGTGGCGCGTCTCGGCGCTATCCCTCAGCTTCAGCGCCTCGCGCAGGGCTTCAGCCGCTTCGCCCATCTTCCTGTTCTTGTACAGGGCGACCCCGAGGTTGTGGCGCGCCTCGCGGTAGTAGGGGTCGAGGTTCACGGCCATGCGGAACGCCTCCACCGCCTCGGCGTGGCGGTCCTGGAATCCCCGGAGGTGTCCGAGGTAGTACCAGCCGATCGCGAACTTCGGCTCGA
>DATHFI010000152.1:0-5745 GCA_035490275.1 Planctomycetota bacterium | reverse complement strand
TGCGCCCGCCGGCGTTCGTGGCCCGAAGGGCCACGAACCGGCCCCGAAGGGGCCTGGGACGGTGGGGAGAGCCGCGGAGAGAAGGCGCCTTCTCCCGCGGCTCTCCCGGCCGTCCCTTCCGGCGGGCGCTCGACCGATCGGCGTCCGCTTGGTGGCTTCGTGGCCTGGTGGTGAGGGAAGGGGTTTTCAACAGAGCAAGTTTGAACACGGGACCCGCGATTCATCCAATGCCCATCCGGTCCAGGTCCTCGTCGTCGAATCCGAAGTAGTGTCCGAACTCGTGGATGACCGTGTCCCGGATGCACTTGATCATCGCCTCGCGTTCGGGGAAGTCGCGCTCGATCGTCCGCTTGAAGATGGTGATCCGGTCGGGCAGTGCGCCCTGGAAGTCGTGCGTGCGCCGGTCGAGCGACACTCCTTCGTACAGGCCGTAAAGCCCCGAGCCGTGCTCCGCCGCCTGGCGCCGATCGGGCGATTCCCGGACGACCACCTGGACGTTGACGATTTTCTCGCGCAGGATCGGAGGGAGGCTGGCGAGGGCCTCCTTGGCGACCTGTTCGAACTCTCGCCGGGTCATTTCCGTTCAATCTCTCGGCGTTGAAGGGGACGTGGCACTATGATAGCGTTGCTCGGTCGCATTTCCCCACGGAGGCATGGCCGCATGAGGGAGTTCAAGGGCGTCGACTTTTACGGTCTCGACGGCCTCCTCACCGAGGAGGAGCTCATGGTGCGCGACACCGTGCGCTCCTTCGTCACCGAGCGGCTCCTCGGCCTCCTGCCCGAATGCTGGGAGCGCGGCGTCTTCCCGAAACAGCTCATCCCCGATTTCGGGGAGCTCGGTCTGATGGGCGCGAACCTGCAAGGGTACGGCTGCGCGGGAATGAACAATGTCGCCTACGGCCTGGCCCTGCAGGAGCTGGAGCGCGGCGACAGCGGCGTGCGCAGCTTCTGCTCCGTCCAGGGCGCCCTCGTGATGTTCCCCATCCACACGTTCGGGAGCGAGGAGCAGAAGAAGAAGTACCTTCCGAAGCTCGCCAAGGCGGAGCTCATCGGCTGCTTCGGGCTCACGGAGCCCGATTTCGGCTCCAATCCCGGCGGGATGAAGACCCGCGCCGTCAAGAAGGGCGACGCGTGGGTCCTCAACGGCACCAAGATGTGGATCACCAACGGCTCGATGGCCGACATCGCCGTGGTCTGGGCCAAGGTCGACGACGTCGTCCACGGCTTCATCGTCGAGAAGGGCACGAAGGGCTTCGCCGCGCAGGAGGTGAAGGGCAAGCTCTCCCTGCGCATCAGCGACACCTCGGAACTCCTCCTCACGGACTGCGAGGTGCCGGAGTCGAACCGCCTGCCCGGGACCGACGGGCTGAAGAGCGCGCTCATGTGCCTGAACGCCGCGCGGTACGGCATCGCCTGGGGCGCCGTCGGGGCCGCCATGTCGTGCTACGACGAGGCGCTCTCCTACGCGAAAAACCGGGTCCAGTTCACGAAACCGATCGCGGGCTACCAGCTCGTCCAGGCGAAGCTCGTCCAGATGCTGAGCGAGATCACGAAGGCCCAGCTCCTCTGCCTCCAGCTCGGCCGGTTGAAGGACGCGGGCAAGGCGAGCTTCGTCCAGGTCTCGATGGCGAAGCGGAACAACGTGAGCGAGGCGCTCAAGATCGCCCGGGTCGCCCGCGACATCCTCGGGGGCAACGGGATCATCAACGAGTACCAGTCGATGCGCCACATGTGCAACCTCGAGACGGTCTACACGTACGAGGGGACGCACGACATCCACACGCTCATCATCGGTGAGCACATCACGGGGATTCCCGCGTATTTCTGATATGAGGATCGCAAGCCTCCTCCTGCTTCTCCTGGCGACGGCGCCGGGCCGGGCCCGGCAGGATCCTCCCAAGGGTCCCGCGAAAGAACCCCCCAAGTTCAAGCTCGACATCAAGCTCGCCCTCGAAGAGACGCCCCCGAAATGGGCGTTCGTCATCGAGGGGACCACGGACCTCCCCGACGGGGTCGCCCTGAAGGCGCGCCTCCTCGTTCTCGAGGAGGTGGACGACTTCCGCGGCGGGAAGCGCATCGACGAGGAATCCATGATCGAGGAGCATCGCGGGTGGCGCCTCCTCACGCTCAAGGGCGGGAAATTCCGGGAGTCCCTCCTGGTCACTCCGAGGAAACCCTACTCGCTCTGGTACCGCGCCAAGCTGACCTACGATCCCGACATCCAGGACAACGCCGTCCTCGACAAGGTCGGAGAGATCGAGATTTCGTACACGAACGACCTCCATCTCGGGACCCCGAAGGATTTCGAACGCGAGCTGGCGGCCGCCTCGAAGGAGCTCTCCCGCGAGCTGGAGGGCATCCTCTCCCTGTTCCGGGACTTGAGGGGACGATTCCAGGTCTGGACGCGCAAGCCCGACCCGGCTGCCTTCAAGGGATGGCGACAAGGACTGGCGGTGAGGGTCGAAGAACTGCGGAAGCGGAACGCGGAGCGGTACTCGATCTGGGCCGTCTGGCTGGAACGGCAGGCAAAATTCCGCGTCGATTCTTTCTGCGAGCGGTTCGACTGGATGTGCCGCGACTTCGAGGAATGGCTCGGCATGAAGGACCGGATCGACGAGCTCTCGAAGGACCCCGCGAAGCACGCCCGGGAACTCAAGGAGCTGAAGGACGGGGAGCAGGACCGCCAGCTCCGGATCCTCCACGGGCTCGACGGCTTCCTGGCGTATTTCGAGGAGTCGCGCGAGGCGCTCGGCATCGACACCCCCACGGATCCGGACGCGGTCGGGGCCATCCTCAAGGACTATGAGGCCGCCGTGGAGGAGCTGATCGCGCTCGTGGAAAAACGCGACGCGGAGGGGTGGAAGACCCGGGCCCCTGCGGCGCGCGACCGCGCCCGCCGGGGCTTGTTGCGGCTCACGGCCCCCAATCTCCTTCCGCGCCGGGCGTACGACCGGGTCCTGGACCTCACGGACAAGTTCAAAGAGGTGAGCGCCGCCCTCGACCGCGCCGCGGGCGGGGCCGAGGCGCCCGTCGCCGCGACGGTCGATGCCCACCGGCGGCTCCTCGCCGATTTCCGGAAGTACGCGGGGATCAAATAGCGTGTCGGGTCCGCGCCCGACCGTCCAGCTCCGCGTCCGGGGGGCCCGCGGCCACCTGCGCTTCTTCCAGAAGATGGTCCGCCGGCCGGATTCGGCCGTCGATCCCGGCTCGCTCGTCGACGTCGTCGACCGGGACGGGGCCTTCGTCGGTCGCGGCTTCTACAACCCCCGGTCCAACATCGCGGTCCGGCTCCTCACCACCGACGCGGCGGAGCCCGCGGGGGACGACTTCTTCCGTTCCCGATTGCGCGCCGCGGTCGCGCTGCGCCACGACCTGCTGAAGCTTCCCGAGGTCACCGACGCGTACCGCGTTTGCCACGCCGAGGGGGACGAGTTGAGCGGCCTGATCGTCGACCGCCTGGGCCCCGTGCTCTCGATCGAGCTTTTCTCCCGGGGATTCTTCAAGCTCCTCGACCCGCTCAAGGGATGGCTCCTCGAGCTCTTCCCGGGGTCCCGGTTCCACGTCCGGGCGGATGCTGAGATCGCGGAGATCGAGGGGTTCCGCACGCCCGCCGGGGAGGCGCTCGAGGGCGTGGTGGTGCGCGAGCATGGACTGGAGTTCCGGATCGATTTCGTGCACGGCCACAAGACGGGGTTCTTCTGCGACCAGCGGGACAATCGATTCACCGCGGGCCGGCTGGCGCACGGCCTGGAGGTGCTCGATCTCTGCACGTACAGCGGGGGATTCGCGATCTCCGCGGCGAAGGGGGGCGCGAAGCGCGTGGTCGCGGTCGACCTCGACGAGAAAGCGCTCGAGGTGGCGCGCCGGAACGGGCGGCTGAACAAGGTGAAGGTCGATTTCCTCCACGCCGATCTGTTCAATTACCTCCGGCAGACGCGCGAGAAGTTCGGGTTCGTGATCCTCGACCCCTCGAAGCAGGCGCGCGAGCCGGAGGACCTGCCGAAGGCGCGCCGGGGGTACCACGACATGAACGCCCTCGCGATGAAGGCCCTGGCGCCGAACGGGCTTCTCCTGTCGTGCTCCTGCAGCGGGCTGGTCGGCGAGGAGGAGTTCCTCAACATCCTCCGGGCCGCGGCGCAGACGGTCGGAAAGTCGCTCCAGATCTTCTCGGTGACGGGCGCGGCGCCCGATCATCCCGTGTCGGGCCTCTTTCCGGAGGGGCGTTATCTCAAGGCCGCTTTCAGCAGAGTAATGTGAGGAAGTGGAATCAAGAATCAGGAATCAGGAATCAGGAATTCAAAACCCAGAATCTAGAATCGGTCGACGACGGGCTCATTTTCTCAGCAGCTTGAAGGCGTGCGTCCACTGGTTGCGGAGGAATCCCGGGATGCACCAGAGGATGCAGAGCGGCTCGATCGCGCGCGCGGCCTCCGGGCCGCCGAGGTCCTCCGTTTCCCACCCGAACGCCGCCAGGACCTCCTGGACCTCCTTCTTGGAGCCTGCGTTCCGGCCCGCAATGAACATCGTCGGCTTCGCGCCGCCGAAATCGGGGTTCACCATGAGGCCGTTCCCGACGCAGGAGAAGGCCTTCACGAAATTCGCCTCCGGGGCGAGCCTCTGGAGGCGCTCCATGAGCGACTCCTCGAGCGAGGTGAAGTAATGGAGGACGCCGTTCGCGGGCGGGGCGGGCGCGATCGGGTTCATCGTGTCGATGACGGTTTTTCCCGCGAGATTCTGCGGTCCGCAAAGTCCGACCGCCGCTTCCGCCGCGGTCCCCTTGACCGCGAGGACGACCAGTTCGCCGAACCGGGCCGCCTCCTCGAAGGAGCCGACGGTCGCCGCCGGGCCCGCCAGTTTATTCCAGTCTGCGAGCTTGGCGGGCTCGCGCGTGCCGCGCATCACCTCGTGGCCGTGCCGGAGGAAGCCGTCTGAGAGGACCTGTCCGACCACCCCGGAACCGATCACGCCGACTTTCTTCCCCATGGTGAAACCCCTTGTGTCGGACGTGCGACTCACTTCTTCATGTATTTCCAGTTGCGGGACTTGCCCTGCGCGATCCAATCGAGCGCCCTCTCGAGGCGCTTCCGGCGGGTCTCGTCCGTCTTGGCCTCGACGACCCACTCGACGTACTCGCGCTTGTGGCTCGGGCTGAACTTCTCGTAGGTCGCGAGCGCCTTCTTGTTCTTTCGAAGGGCGGCCAGGAACCACGGGGGCGTCTTCAGGGGCGCCTTCGCCTTGCCCCGGAACTTGGCGGGGGCGCCGGTCTCGTTCAGCTCCACCGCCGCGCGGATGTACTTGAGGATGACTTCATCGGACGGGAGCTGGGACGCATCCGTGAGCTTGCTCCCGAACGCGCCCCGGGTCTTGAACAGGCCGAGCGGATCGGGAAGAACGTCCTGGCGCCAGAATCCAAAGGCCGCGTGCCGCTTGAAGCCCGCGAATCCGCCTACCAGGCCCTTGTGCTCGAAGCTGGGGCAGCCCCACTTGAGCTTCTCCTCGATGTCCGGGCAGGCCTGGTGGAAGAGACGGCGGAGCTTCTCGAAGATCGGTCGCGCGAAGGGCGCGGACCTGGCGATGTAGGCGTCCACCTCGGGCGTCCGGCTCGGCATCGGGTTTCCCTCGGGAAGGGTCTCCATTGTTCCTTCCGGCCCCGCCGCTTCAAGAACAATGTGGCTTCATGCGCGGGCACGGCGCCGAGAACGGTTGCCCCGGTCGGCGTTCGGGGCGTAGCATGCGGTGCTTCAG
>DATHFI010000151.1:0-9133 GCA_035490275.1 Planctomycetota bacterium | reverse complement strand
CGCGCGGAGGCGACGACCGGCTCCTCGGCTCCCTGGCCGTCCGCGAGGGCTTCGTTTCGGCCCAGCAGGTCGAGGAGTGCGTCTCGCTCCAGAAGCAGGCGCCTGCCGCCCGGAAGCTGGGCGAAATCCTCATCGACAAGGGGTACATCACCCCGAAGCGGCTCGCCGCGATCCTCGACATCCAGACCCGCCAGGTCCGGATCGTGGCCGCCGACCCCGCCCGGGGCGGGCTCTTCGGCCAGATCGCGCTCGACCTCGGCTTCGTGGCGGCCGAAAACATCAACCAGGCCCTCGAGGAGCAGGCGCTCCTCTCGCGCTCCGGCTCCCCGGCGATGCTCGGCCAGATCCTGCTCCGGAAGGGCTGGCTCCAGACGGGGCAGTTCCTCGAGATCCTCAAGGTCCAGCGGCGCTCCATCGTGCGCTGTCCCGGCTGCGACACCTTCTACCGCTTCGACGAGAAGGATCGCGGGGCCAAGTTCGCGTGCCGGCGGTGCGGGACCGTGGTGCCGATTCCGCAGTCGGAGCCCGAGGGGGCGCCGGCCGGGCCGATGGCGGCCGCGACGGCCAAGCACGCCGCGGAAGTGGGGACGCAGTTCGGACGGTACGCCATCCTCGAGGAGCTGGGCCGCGGCGGGATGGGCATCGTCTACAAGGCGGCCCACCGGGACCTGAACACCGTCTTCGCCCTGAAGATCCTGCGCGAGACCGAGATGGCCTCCGCCGAGGTCCTCGACCGCTTCAAGCGCGAGGCCCAGGCCGAGGCGCGCCTCCGCCACCCGAACATCGTGGCGATCCACGACGCGGGCCAGGAAGCGGGGATGCACTACCTCGCGATGGACTATATCGAGGGCGATCCCCTCTCGACCCACCTCGCCCGCAGCTTCAAGGTGCGCGACATGATGGCGCGCCTGGAGAAGGTCGTCCGCGCCGTCCATCACGCGCATGAACAGGGCATCGTCCACCGGGACCTGAAGCCCGCGAACATCATGATCGACCTCAACGGCGAGCCGCACGTCATGGACTTCGGCCTCGCCAAGTTCCTCGACGACCCCAAGCGCGCCATGTTGACGCGCGACGGGAGCTTCCTCGGCACGCCCTACTACATGGCGCCGGAGCAGATCCGCGGGGAGACGCGGCTGGTCGGCCCGCGCAGCGACATCTACTCGCTCGGCGTGATTCTCTACGAGATCCTCTGCGGGCGCACCCCCCACGTCGCCCAGAACAGCGTGGAGATCTTCCACAAGATCCTGACGGAGGAGCCCGCGCCCCCGCGCGTCTTCAACGAGCGCGTCCACCCCGACCTTCAGACGATCTGCCTGAAAGCGATCGACAAGGACCCCGCGCTCCGGTACGCGACCGCCGGCGAGTTCGCGGACGACCTGCGCCGCTATCTCGACGGCGAGCCGATCCTGGCCCGGCCCCAGCCGTGGCCCATTCGCGCGCTCCGGCGGATCCGCAAGAACAAGTCGACCGCCCTCGCCGCGGTCTCCCTGGCCCTGTTCGCGATGTCGGGGAGCCTGGTCCTCTATCTCGTGTCGCGGGACTCGCGGGAGTTCGCGCGGCTCCGGGGCGAGGCCCAGCGCAGCTTCGACGAACGGAAATACGCGGAGGCGCTTCTTCACACGCAGGCCGCTCTCCGGTTGCGCCCCAACGACCCGGGGATGACCCAGTTCCGCCAGTGGGTGGGCCAGCGCATCTCTTCGCAGGAGGAGGAATTCCTCCGCGGGCTCGCCCTGGACGAGAAGCGGCGCCAGGTCGCGCCCCAGGTCGGTTCCGCGAAAACGATGCTCGAGATGATCCCGAGGCAGGTGGGCCTCGACGGGGCGGGAGTCCTCGAGAGGGTCGCGGCCGTCGAGAAGATCCTCGACGAAGCGCTGAAGATCGTGCCCGACCACGAGGAAGCGCTGCACCTGCGGGCCCGGGCGCGCATGATGCGCGGCGCGGGATCGGCGGCGGTGGAGGACCTCACCGCGGCGCTGGCCCGCGCCCCGGACCTCACCGCGGCGCTCTGCGATCGGGCGCGGGTCCGGCTGGCCCAGGTCATGGAAGGACGCCTCGTCGACACGAGGCCCGAGGGGGTTCCGCCGTCGCCGTCGTCGGCCGAGGAATGGGACCGTGCGCACGCCGACCTCACGAGCGTCTGGTCCCTTGTCGCCCGCGACCCGGTGCGGGACGAATTCGCCCAGGCGGCCCTTCGCTGCCTCGACGGCAAACCGGCGGAGGCCGCGGCCGTCCTCGACCGGTACCTGGAAAAGTTTCCCGCCGACTCCGACGCGTGGCGGCTGCGCGCCTGGGCGCGGCTGGGGACCGAAAACCTGGCGGGGGCGGAGGCGGACCTCGGGTTCGCGACGCGCTACGCACCCGCCGATCCCGGACCGAAGCTGGCCCGGGCGTGGGTCCGCCATCGCCGGGGCGACGCGGCCGGGGCGGACACGGATCTCGAGGAGGCGCGGGCCCTGGCGCCCGACCGCGCGACGCACCTGCTCGTGAAGGGCCGGATCCTCATCGATCGGGGCGGGTTCGCCGGCGCCGTCGAGGCGTTCGCCGCGGCGGCGGCTCTGGAACCCTCCTCGGCCCCGGCGGCCGCCGGGGGAGGTCTCGCGCGGCTCCGGAAGGGCGAGACCGAGGAGGCGCTCCCGCTTTTCAAGCGGGCTTCCGAGCTGGAGCCGCACGATGTTTGGCCGTTCCTGCTCCGGGCCAGGGCCCTGGAGGCGCTCGACCGGGGGACCGAGGCCCTCGAGGCCGCGGAGGCCGCGGTCCGCCTGTCCTCGGAGGCGGCCGCCGCCTATGAGCAGCGGGGTCGGGCCCTCCTGCGGCTGACCCGGTGGGCCGACGCCCTTCGGGACTTCGAGAAGGCCGTCAGCCTTGACTCCACGTACGGCGGTCGCCTCGACGCCGACATGCGGGCGGCCCGCGACCGCGCGAACGGCAAGCCCTGACGGGGCGTGATATCCCCCTGGATCCGCCGCCGCCTCCCGGGACTTACTAATTTACTAATTAAGGAATTTCTAAATATGTAACGGTTCGGCGCGCCGGAGGCGGTGAGGGGTGTCGCGAAGCGCCCTGCGGGAGCCGCCCTACTTCTTCTTCCTGGATTCCGTGAGGGCCTTGACCTTCGGATCGGTCACCGCCGCGGTCACGGCCTCCTCCGCCTGGCGGGTCCCCTGGGCGGCGAGGGCCAGGACGGCGGCGGCGCGCGTCTCGGCCGCGTAGCCTTTCACGAGGCCGAAGAACTTCGGACGGGTCTGGGCGATCTTCGTCAGCAGCGCGACGACGGCGGGATTGGGCACTTCCCGGAAGAACTCCGCGCACAGGACCATGAGCCGCTCGTCCTGCGCCCCCTCGAGGATGCGGCCGATCTCCGCCTTGACCGCCTCGAGTCTCATCCTCGTGGCCGCCTCGATCCCGGCGTCGCGGAGATCCCTGGCCGGGCTGGCCAGGAGTCGGCGAACGATCCCCGAGGCGACCGATCGGGGCCACTGCTCGCCTGACTTGAGGATGACGCCCCGGATGTCCGGCCCCGACTTCTCGGCGAGCGTCGCGATGTGCGCCGCCACCGACCCCGTCAGGAGCGGTTCGATCACCATGAGCACGCGGGCGAGCCGCTGCGGCTCGCCGTCGGGCGGGAGAAGCCGGATGATCTCGGGGGAGAGCCGCTCCGACGCCGGGGCGAGCGAAAGCGAGATCGCGCGCCGGACCTGCAGGTCCGACTCCTCGGCCAGGATCTCGACGAGTTTCTCCACCGTCGGGCCGCCGACCGAGAGCAGGATCGTGATGGCCGCGTTGCGGTCGTCCTCGGCGGGCTTCCGGACGGCGGCGCAGATCGCGTCGTAGGCCTGCGACTGCGGGATGAGCTGGAGGGCCGATTCGCAGACCGCCGCCACCTCGGGCGGCGTGGCCGGGGAGTCGGCCCGCCGCCGCAGGGTCCTCCCCGCAATCTCCGCGAGCTCGCCGAGGCAGCCCGACGCGGCCGCGGCCGGGATCCAGACAGGCAGGAGGTTCACCGCGGCCCGCACGTGGAGCGGCTCCGTATCCTCCGACAGGCGCATCTTGAGCGACGCTGCGGAGCGCATCACGGCCAGCTTGCGCGTTCCCGGGGAGGCGAAGGCGATCGACCGCGTCAGCAGGTTGAACGCCCGCGTCCGGTGGGAGAGGCTCGGGTGGTGGAAGTGGGTGCCGAGCCGGTCGACGAGCTGCTCCGCCAGCGTCCGTCCCGCCCCGTACGCCAGCGCCTCGACGAGGAGCGGGAACTGGCGCTCGAGGTCGGGGGTGAGGAACTCCTCGTCGCTCTTGGAGAGATGCTCTTTCGCCCGCAGTTCCGATCGGACCGCCTTCGGCGGCGGGTGGAGCGGAGCTCCGCCTTCCTCCGTCGCCCGCTCGTAGGCGCGGGAGCCGAACGCGACGTGGGTGAACTGCGTGAGCAGGCGCTCGCCCGTCCCGGGCTGAAGCGCCTCCTCGGCCGTCAGCGAGAAGTAGCTGATGAGGGCGCGGACTTCATCCTCCATCAGGCCGCGCCACACCGAGATGCTCTGGATCTTGCGCTGGTCGATCTCCTTGGTGAAGAACGCCCCCGCCTCGGAGAAGAATTTCCGGTCGGCCGGCTGTCCGTTGAGGACCAGCTCCCCCTCCGCGGTCCCGATCGTCACGGCCGGCACCTTGCGGAGGAGCTCGAGGAACGTGCGGACGCTCTGGCCCGTCGTCTCCTCCACCAGGGAATGGCCCGGCGGGTAGCGCTTCAGGTTGTCCACCGCGGCCTTCACGAAGCGGAGCGCGTCGCGGACGGCTCCGATGTCCTCGGGGGGCACCGCTATATCGCCGTGTTGAACGCGCATGCGCCGCACGGTTTCGCGCGCTTGGTAGGCCTTCTGGACGATGTCGATCGCCCCCATCGCCTCGCGGGCCAGGAACCGGTCCCAGAAATCGGGCGACACCCGCGTCCGGTCGAAGGGTTCCGCGAAAGTGCGGACGAGCGTCTCGATCCGCGGAAACTCGAAGGTGTTGAGGATGGTGATCGACTCGACGAGGCGCTCCTCGATGAGCCGCGCGAAGTCGGCGGCCACTGGGGCGTCGGTCACGACCCCGTTGATGGCGGGACCGTTCGTGGTCACGGCGAAGGTGAGGCCGGGCCCGCCCGTGAGGAGCGCCTCCAGCGAGCCCCGCAGCTGGGCGAGGAACGTCGTCCCCACCTGGCTCCACTGCGGATACAGCCGTCCGATCTTGACGGCCGCCATGAAGTGGCGCATGAGGGCGAGGGCCTGGTCGGTCGCCGAGGCCGCGAGCGCCGTCGTGATCTGGGGGAGCGTGGGCCGGCGGACGCCGGCCTTCTGGGGCGGCTGGATGAGCGCCGCCCGCTTCTGGGCGATCTGGTCGAACTGCTTGGCCTTGCTTTCCTGGCCCGCGCGGCCGTAGTGGAACGCGATTTCGTCCGCGATGTGGTCGATGTCGCCGCCGAACCGCGCCTCCTGCACCACGCCGACGCGGCCGTGGATCTCGCGCCGCTCCGTCGCGTCCGAGGTCTGCAGCCGGGCCCGGCGCGCGTGGGCCGCGGGGAAGGAGAGGAGGTCCTGGCCCGACTCCGAGGGCAGCAGCAGGCGGGACCTGCGGACCTCGTCGATGAGGTCCAGCATCTCCATGTCCCCCTCCCCGAGCACTTCCTGCAGGAGTTCGGGGTCGACCCGCGTGCCGATCACCGCGGCGCGGGTCAGGAGTGAATTGGCGCCGGAAGGGAGCGCCTCGGAAACGGCGCGCATGGCGCCCGCGAGATCGCGGGACAGGTCGGCGGGCGTCAGCTCGGAGAGCGACCACCGGCCCGCCGCCAGCTTGAGCCGCCCCCGCAGGAGCAGCGACCGGATCGTCTCCTCGATGTAGAGCGGATTCCCCTGGGCGGCCACGACGAGCCGCGCGACGGATTCGTTGCTGATCTCGGCGTCCGGAAGGATGCCGCGGATCATCTGCCGGAGGTCCTCGGCCGGGAGCGCCAGGAGGTTGATCCGCGACGCCCCGGGTCCGAAGTCGTGCCAGAAGGACCCCGAGGGCATCAGCTCCATCTCGGGGGTCGTGCGGTCGGTGCCGGCGACGACGAGGATGGGAAGCTTCCGGCTGATCGCGGCGCGGTACACCTCGAAGGTGGCCGCGTCGCCGAACTCCACCTCGTCGGCGAGCACGAGCAGCGGGCCGATCCGGGACAGCTCCTCGAACAAGGCTCCGAATGCCTCGAAGATCATCTTTCCGACCACGCCCGACTCGGTCCGCTCGGTCGCCCACTCCGCCGGCAGGTCGCGGAGGACCACGGCGAGCGCCGCGCGGTGGGCCGGGCTGATCCGCTGCATGGCCTGCAGGACCTTGTCGCGGTCCGCGGCCATGAGCGTTTCGATCTGTTCGCTGAGGGTCGCGTAGGGGGCCGTCGCGCGCGACTCCTGGCACGTCGCGACGAGGACGATGTACTTCTCCGCGCGCGCCCACACCCCGAGTTCCTGGATGAGGCGCGACTTGCCGACGCCGGCTCCGCCCGTGACGATCGCCACGGCCGGCCCGACGTTGCGGACGTCCGTGGCGAGCTGGCGCAGGCGGGACTGCTCCGCGACGCGGCCGATGTGGATCGGGCAGGGAAGCCCGCGGAAGATGCCGATCTCGGCGAGCGCGGCGGGATCGAGGCGGCCCGCCACCGCGATGCGGTTCCGCCCCAGCTGCTTGGCGACGAGCAGGGCCCTCTCGGCCGACTCGATCACTCCCGCCGGGGATTTTCCGTCCATGGGGTAGGTCGCGACCGAGGCGCTGGCCGTCAGCGGGATGTAGCGCGTGCCGGACATGAAGGGCTTGCGGTCGACCGAGGAGCGGAGGGTCTCGGCGGCCGCGGCGCCCTTGTCGCGATCCGCTTCCGGAACCAGCATGCCGAAGGCGTCGCCGCCGTATCGGAAAAGAAGGGCGTCCGTCCCGGCCCCCTCGCGGAGCCGTCCGGCGATGTCCTTCAGGAGGGCGTCGATCTGCTTGCGCTCGAGGCCTTCGACGGAGGCCCGAAAACCGTCGAGGTCGATGAGAACCAGGGCGCCCGTCTGGGCCGGCATGCGGTCGCGGAGGGCCGAGAGCAGGCCGCGCCGGTTGCCCAGCCCGGTCGCCGCGTCCTGCAGGGAGGGATCGCCCATGAAAGCCGGATTATACGATGGCCTATCAACCCCGCCGTGGTATTCCCGGCCCGGAGATCGTCATTTCTCCAGGTCGAGCTGCCGGAGGTACTCGGCCGCCTGCCCGGCGAATTGAGTTCCCTGGAGGGTGTTGAACAGGTCGCGCGCCAGCCCCTTGGCGTTGGCCGAAAGGGCGTAGAGGGCCATGGCGTATTTGTTCCCGGCGTTGTCGAGGAGACGGCACGCCTTCGCGATTTCGTGCACGCCCGTCGGGCCGAACCGCGACCACGGCGCGTTGTCCGGCAGTTGCTGGCCCACCACGAAGGTGACGCTGTCCGCCCGGGCCCGCTGCAGCGTGACGTTTCTCGCCGACTGGGGCCCGATCGTAAGGCGCGAGATGAAGGGATTCTTCGCCTCGATGTAGTCCATGAGCTGCTGCTTGAACGACGCCATCTGGTCCCGGCGGCGCATGACCTCGCTGAGTTCCGGGCGCTTCAATATCTCCGGACCGAGTTTGTCGACCTCCTCGGGGCGGAACTCCGCGAGATATTTCAAGGCGGTCTGTTCGGGGGCGTCCCCGTCGTAGGTGCCGCGGAATTTCGAGTAGAAGATCAGCGTGGCCGAGGCCGCCAGCAGCATCATGAACGTCATGAGCAGGATCGGTACCAGCCGGCCCTTGCGGGCGCCGAAGGAATCGGCGATCGACTGCAATTCCGTGTGGAGCGTGGCGCTCGCCGCGGGCTTGGGGAGCGACCGCTTGCCGCCCCCGATCGTGTGCGCGATTTCCTCGGCGAAGACCAGCGCGCTCGCCGGACGCTTCGACGCCTCCTTGGAGAGGCACCGCATGCAGAGCGCTTCCAGCTCCGGCGGCACGAGGAGCATCCGCCGCGAAGAGCCGCTCGCCGGGTCGCGGCCCCACGCCAGCTCGCTCGGCGGCTTCGGCCGCTCCTCCTGCACCCGCTTCAGCACGTCCATCACTTCGCCGACGTAGGGAGGCTGGCCCGCGAGCAGCTCGTACAGGATCGCGCCCAGGCCGTACACGTCGGTGCGGGCGTCGAGGAGATCGTTGCGCCCGGCCGCCTGTTCGGGGGCCATGTACGAAGGCGTGCCGCTGACGATCCCCTGCTCCACCTTGATTTCACCGAGCTGGCGGGCCAGGCCGAAGTCGAGGATGCAGGTCCGCCCGTCTTTCGTCACCATGATGTTGGCGGGCTTGAGGTCGCAGTGGAGCAGCGGCATCGGGCGCGTATGGGCGTAATGGAGCGCCTGGGCCGTCTCGTACACCACGCCGAGCCACTTCCGCGAATTCTCGTGGAAGGGCGAGACCTTGCCCGCCTTCTTGCACTCCTGCACTTCGTCCAGCATCGTCCGGCCGTCGAGATACTCCATGCTGATGTAGTACTCGTCCTCGATGCGGCCGATGTCGTAGATGGAGACGATGTTCGGATGGCGCAGCCGGATCGCGTTGTGCGCCTCGTTGAGGAGGCTCGCGATGCGCGTATGGCGGACGCCGCGTCCCGCCCCCATGGGCGGCGGCTTGATCCTCTTGAGGGCGACGAACTGGTTCAGGTAGACGTCCCACGCGCGGTAGATGGTCCCGATGCCGCCCCGGCCGATCTCGCCCAGCAGGATGTACTTGCCGAAACGCTTCGCCGGATCCTTGCGGGCCTCCTGCACCTCGGGCGGGACGGGAAGGCTGCTGTGGACGATGATCATCGAGTCGATGCTGTCGTCCTCCCGATCGGGCGAGGGCTCGATGAGGATCGTTTCGCACTTGCCGCACTTGTACCCGATGGCGTCCGATCTCAGGTTGACCGTCACCATGATGTTGCAGCGCGGGCAGAGGAGGACCCTCTTGTTCTGCTCCGCGAGGGCTTTCTGGATCGCTTCCTTGGTGGCGTAGCTCTTGTGCAGGAGGAGCTCGCCGATCCGCGGGACGTGGGGCTGCCCGGCCATCGACTGCTGGAGCTTCAGGCACTCGTCAAGTTGCGCCTGGCTGACGGCCCCCATGC
>DATHFI010000150.1:0-2337 GCA_035490275.1 Planctomycetota bacterium | reverse complement strand
TGCGCCCGCCGGCGTTCGTGGCCCGAAGGGCCACGAACCGGCCCCGAAGGGGCCTGGGACGGTGGGGAGAGCCGCGGAGAGAAGGCGCCTTCTCCCGCGGCTCTCCCGGCCGTCCCTTCCGGCGGGCGCTCGACCGATCGGGGTCCGCTTGGTGTCCTCGTGGCTTGGTGGTGTAAGAAGGGGTTTTCAACAGAGCAACTCACGACTCGTGACTTCGCTCTCCGGCGGGCGTTATCGCTTGACCGTACCTCCACGGCGGGTATAGTTGAACCGGCCCGGCGGAACGGGCGGCCTGGCCTCGATAATCACGGAATCGCATGCCGTTCATCCGCGTCAAAACGGGACCGAACCAGGGCCGGGTATTCGAGGTCCGGGACGACGTCATCACCCTGGGCCGCGACGAGAGCCAGACCATCCAGATCCTCGACCAGGGGGTCTCCCGCACCCACGCCGAGATCTTCCGCCTCGGCGGCCTCTGCTTCGTCCGCGACCTCAACTCCACGAACGGCACCTTCGTGAACAACATCAAGGTGACCGAGGAGGCGCTCAAGCCCGGCGACGAGATGCTCATCGGCCGGACCATCCTCAGCTTCGAGGACAAGATCGTCGAGGAGGACCCTCCGACCGGGGGCTTGGAGCCCGGCGAGTCGACGACCCGGACGCGGGACTCGGCCTCGTTCACCGGGGGGCGCCCCACCCAGGTCATCAGCCACGAGGTCCGGTCCCGGACCATCACGGCGACCCACAACCTGGCGCGGCTCCTCATCACGACGGAGGACTTGAACGAGGCGACCCAGCGGTCGCTCCAGATGATCGCCGAGAACATCGGCGCCGACGACGGCTACCTCTTCATGAACGAGGAGAGCACCGGGCGCCTCCTCCCCAAGGCCGCCTTCGAGCGCGACGAGGACCGCTCGGAGCGGAAGGTGAGCAAGACGATCGCCAAGCGGATCCTCCAGACCGGGACGCCGCTCCTGACCTCGGACGCCGCGCTCGACGAGCGGCTGAACATCTCCGAGAGCGTCGTCCTCAAGAAGATCAAGTCGGTGATCGCCGTGCCCATCCTGGTGGCGGGCCGGGCCGAGGGGCTGCTCTACTTCCACTCGGGCCGGGCCGCGTCGCCCTTCAGCGTGGAGGACCTCGAGGTCGTCACGTGCGCGGCGCTCCAGATGTCGATCGCGCTCACGAGCGGGGCGGTCGTCCGCAAGCTCCGCGACCAGCTGGTGACTTCCATCCGCGCCCTCGTGTCGGCCGTCGAGGCGCTCCAGCCCCGCAAGCAGGGCCATTCGGAGCGGGTGGCGCAATATTCCGTGGCGATCGCGGGGCAGCTCGGCATGACCCGGGAGGAGACCGAGCGCGTCCGGCTTTCGGCGTTGCTCCACGACGTGGGAAAGATCGAGGCCTTCGGGTCGGCGGAAACGCCGACGCCGGACCAGCACATCCACGCCGGGGAGAAGATCGTCTCGTGCATCGAGGGTCACGAGGACCTCCTGCCCGGGATCCGCTACCACCACGAGCGGGCCGACGGGTCGGGATTCCCGTTCCACATCAAGAACGAGGAGACGCCGCTCCTGGGCCGGATCATCATCGTCGCGAACCACTTCGACGACCTGGGCATCTCGGGCGGGTCGCTCACGGGCTCGGGCTCCTACCCGAACCCGAAGGACCTCCTGGCGCGGATGTCGGACGGGGCGGGCAAGCTGTTCGACGAAGACGTCGTCAAGGCGCTCCTCATCTGCCACCGCAACGGGACCCTCTACAACCGGCCCATCGAAGAGAGATGACCCTCGGGGACCGCGGGTCAGCTTCCAGTTTCCAGATCCCAGATCCCAGCCTCCCGAAGCTTCCAGCGTCGAGCTTCAAACCTCGGAAGCGGACGGATGCGCTTGAGGAGCCAAGCCCCTAACTTGACCCTGGGAATATGAAGCCTCTCAACCTCTCCACTCCGCGCCACCTTGTACCCTTTGATTTGCGCCTTCTCCGACCTTCGCTCGAGGCGGGAGTCGTCGTCGTCGGGAGCGGACTCGCCGCGCTCCGGGCGGCGATCGAGGCGGCCGCCACAACACGGGTCCTCGTGATCACGAAGCGGGAGATCCTGGAATCGAGCTCGCGTTGCGCCCAGGGGGGCATCGCCGCCGCGCTCGACGAGGGGGACGCGCTCGAGTCGCACATCGCGGATACGCTCGCCACGGGATGGGGAATCTCGGACGAGCGCCTCGTGCGAACGGTGATCGCGGAGGGCGCGGACGCCGTGCGGGAGATCATCGCGTGGGGCGCCCAGTTCGATCGCCAGGAAGGTGCGCTCCAGTTCGCCCTGGAAGGGGGCCACAGCCGGGC
>DATHFI010000149.1:0-5378 GCA_035490275.1 Planctomycetota bacterium | reverse complement strand
GGCGAAGGTGCCGCCTCCGGTGGCGGCCTTGACGATGCTGGCGGCGGGGCTGATCGCGGCGGGGTTCGTCCTGTGGCGCGCCAAGCCGGTCCCCGAGCCGGCGGAGCTCAAGCCGTGGCCGGTGGTCGTCGCGGGATCTCTCGCCGCCGCGGCGATCGCAGTCATCGCACTCATGGGGCGGTGAGCCGGAATTCCGGTTAATGAAGTCCCGACGGCTTCGTTGAAGGGGTGATGGCCGCGAACGAAGAGCAGCTGCTTCGCCGATTCCAAGCCTCCGGCTCGCGCGACGCCCTGCGCGAGCTCCTCGTCGTCCACCAGGACCGGATCTACAACGCCTGCTTCCAGGTTCTCGGCCGGGCGGAGGATGCCGAGGATGCCGCGCAGGAGGCGCTCCTGAAACTCGCCGGGGGCGCCCGCTCCGCGCGCGACGCCGACTCCTTCCGGGGATGGATCTACCGGGTCTCCCTCCGAGTCGCGCTCGATCTCTGGCGCCGGCGCGAGGCGACCCGCAACCGCGAATCGAGGTCCGCCATGAACCGTCCTTTGCAAACCCCTCCGCTCGACGACCGGGAGCGGCTCGCGCTCTTCGAGGCGATGGATGGCCTCGACGATCGCGACCGGTCGCTCCTGCTGGAGCACTATTTCGAGAAGGTCCCGCTCGCCGACCTCGGGGAGCGGCGCGGCGTGTCGGCCGTAGCGATCTGGAAGCGGATCGACCGCGCGCGGGAGAAGCTGAAGAAGACCCTTCTCGGCGCCGGATTCGTCGCCGCTTCGGCGCGCGTGGGCGAGGCGCTCGAGGCGACCGTTCCGGCGACCGCGCCTGCCGCGCTGGTGGGAGAAGCCATTCTCGGAAAAATCCTGGCAGGAGGGCTCGCCGTGGGCGCGACCAAGAGTTCGATGATTCCGATAGCGGTCATCGCGGCGATGTTGTTGTTGGCGGTCGGAGCCGGGGGATACCGGATTCTTCGCATGCCGGCCATTGCGAGCCCGGGACCAATCGCCTCCCGGAAGGCGGCGGAAGAGGGCGGGTCGCCCCACGCGAAATCGGCTTCGCCCCCGGCGTCGGTACCTTCGAAGACGCCTGATGAACCGGTGAATTCGAAGGTGAACCATGCGCTCCTGGAAAAGCTCGCGGAATACAAGGCGCTTTATGAGGCCTACATGGCGGAAGTTCGGAGCGGCAAGCCGATCACCATCTACTTCAATGACAAGGGGCGGGAGCTGATGAAGGAAGCCCAGCCGCTCGTTCTGGCGGACCCGGCGACCTATCTGGAGTTTCTTCGCGATCCCGCGAATGAGGAACTCCTCAGACCCCTCATCAACCAGGCCCTCGACAAGGGGGAACGTTGGATGTTCAAAGACCTTCCCGCCGCCTTGACGGAGGGAATACTGGACATCCTGAAAACAGGAGGGTCGACCCTGAAGGCGGAATTGCTCGCCTGGCTTCGAATCGTCAATGAACCCCCACCGGCCTTTGACGAGCAGTACGCCCGCTGCCTCCACGACGACGATCCTCGGGTACAGGCGGGGGGAATCGATGCCCTCGCGCGCGGCCGACCGCTGGATTCGATCACGCTCGAAAAGGTACGAACGGTGTTCGAAACTTCCAGCGATTCGCGCCCGCGAATTGCGGCTGTGGACGCGATCTGTCGAACCAACACGCCTGAGGTGCAGGGGTGGCTCGCGCGGCAGCTTGAAGCCAACCGGGACCCGGGATTGGTCCAGGCGCTCGCGCGGGCAGCCTTCTGGAGGGCGAGCTTTCTACGCGCGCAGGATCAATCGACGTTCGACCCCCGCGAGCTGGATCGACTGGCGGCGGGCCTGGGCGAGGCCGTTCACATCCAGAATGACGCTTTCGGATTCAGTCTGGTGGTAAGGGCGAGCTTGTACTTGCCGGCTGATCGGTCGGTTCCGATCCTCGAGGCGGCGATCAAGGCCGCCCGCACGCCGGGGGATAAGAACGCCGTGGAAACTGTATTGGCCAAATTGCGGGCGGGCGGCTCAACTCCGCTGGAGCTGACGAAGGAGTTCCAGAGAATGGCTACTGGAGTTGTCCAACGCTGACTCGCGACCCGCGGCCACGGCGATCGCGCTGGTCGGGCGATGACCTCCCCGCCTAATTCCTAATTCCTGATTCTTGATACCGTGGAAATAAAAAACCCCCGGTTACCCGGGGGTTTTGTTGATGGCCGGTTTCTCTGAAGTCTGATGTCCGAAGTCTGAAGTCTACGAGCACCCCATCGTGTTCCCGCAGTTCATGCACTTGTAACACACCCCGTTCCTGACGGTGACATGCCCGCAGATGTTGCAGAAGGGCGCGTCGCCCATCATCGTCGAGAGGTGCTCCGAAAGGGCGCTCGAGCCCGTCCCCGCCGCCGGGCTCCTGCCCTCCTTCTCGCGCTCCCGCTCGGCCGCCTCGAAGAGGTCCTTCGGGGCGGGGTCCTTCCGGACCGTCGTCTCCTCGGCAGGGGGTTTGGGCGCCGAGCCCATCCCGTCCAGGGGTTTCACCTGGGCGAATTCCGTCATCCCCAAATACTCCAGGGCCAGCATCCGGAACACGTAGTCCACGATGCTCGTCGCGAACTTGATGTTCGGATGGTCGACCGTCCCCTGCGGCTCGAACCGCTGGAACGTGAAACAGTCGACGAACTCCTTGAGCGGCACGCCGTGCTGGAGGCCCAGCGACACCGCGATCGCGAAACAGTTCATCACCGACCTCAGCGCCGCCCCCTCCTTGTGCAGGTCGATGAAAATCTCGCCGAGCGTCCCGTCGTCGTACTCGCCCGTCCGCACGTAGATCTTGTGCCCGCCGACGCGCGACTCCTGCGTGAATCCCTTGCGCCGCTTCGGCAGGCGGATCCGCCTCAGCCCGCTGAAGGCCGTCTGCGGGCTGACCGGGTTGGAAACCGTCGCGGGAAGCGGCGTCGCCGCGACGTCCACCCGCGTGTCCTTCGCCTCCTCCTTCTTGACCTTCGTCGAGAGCGGCTGGCTCGCCTTGCAGCCGTCGCGGTAGAGCGCCACCGCCTTCACCCCGAGCCTCCAGCTCTCGAGGTAGGCCTGCTGGATCTCCTCGACCGTCGCCGAATTCGGCATGTTGATCGTCTTGGAGATCGCCCCCGAGATGAAGGGCTGGGTGGCGCCCATCATCCGGATGTGGCCCATATGGTGGATGTAGCGCGTCCCGTGCGGGCCGCAGAGGTTCGCGCAGTCGAAGATCGGCAGGTGCTCCTTCCTGAGCCCCGGCGCCTCCTCGATCGTCATCATCCCGCAGATCTTCAGGTTCGACCGCTCGATCTCGTCCGCCGAGAAGCCGAGTTCCCCCAGCAGGCTGAACTTCGGATCCTTCGCCTTCTCCGCGAGCTTCAGACGCTTCAGCGCCCCCTCGCCCAGGGTGTAGGGCGAGAACGCGTGCTCGAGGTCGAAGACGCGCGGGACCTGCTCCTCGATCACGGCGATCTCCGCGTCGGTCAGGCCGCGCGACTTGAGCGACTCCGCGTTGACCGCCGAGCCGTTCCGGAGGGTGTTCGTGCCGACGAGGAACTCGACGATCGCGTCGGTGTCCTGTTCGGAGTAGCCGAGCCGGCGGAGCGCCTCGGGCACGGAGTCGTTGACGATCTTGAAGTAGCCGCCGCCCGCGAGCTTCTTGAACTTGACGAGGGCGAAATCGGGCTCGACCCCGGTCGTGTCGCAGTCCATGAGGAGTCCGATCGTGCCGGTGGGCGCCAGGACGGTCGCCTGGGCGTTCCGGTAGCCGTGGATTTCGCCGAGGGCGACGGCGTCGTCCCAGTCCTCGCGGGCCGCGCGGACGAGGTACTCGAAGCCCGGCGCCTCCTTCGGCTCGATCTTGTAGGAGGCGTCGCGGTGCATCCGCATGACGTTGAGGAAGGGCTCGCGGTTCTTCTCGTAGCCGGCGAAGGGGCCCAGGGCGCGGGCGACCTCGGCGCTCTGGCGGAAGGCGCGGCCGCACAGGATCGCGGTGAGCGCGGCGGCCACGGAGCGGCCCGCGTCGCTGTCGTAGGGGAGCCCCTGGAGCATGAGGAGCGTGCCGAGGTTGGCGTACCCGAGGCCGAGGGGCCGGTAGTCGTGGGAGTTCTGGGCGATCGCCTTCGTCGGGTAGCTCGCGAACTCGACGATGATCTCCTGCGCGGTGGTGAAGACCTCGCAGGCGTGGCGGTACCGGGCCACGTCGAACGCGCCGTCGGGCGACAGGAACTTCGTCAGGTTCAGCGACGCCAGGTTGCAGGCGCTGTCGTCGAGGAACATGTATTCCGAGCACGGGTTGGAGGCGTTGATCTTGTCCGTGTTCGGGCAGGGGTGCCACTTGTTGATCGTCGTGTCGAACTGGAGGCCGGGGTCGGCGCAGCGCCACGCGGCGGTGGCGATCCGCTTCCACAGCTCGCGGGCCTTGTGGACCTTGGCGACCTTGCCGTTCGTGCGCCACGTCGTGGACCACTCGCCGTCCTTCAGGACCGCCTCCATGAAGGCGTCGGGCACGCGGACGGAGTTGTTCGAGTTCTGGCCGCTGACCGTGTGGTAGGCCTCGCCGTTGAAGTCGGGGTCCATGCCGCCGAGCTCGATGAGGATGCGGGCCTTGTCCTCCTCGTGCATCTTCCAGTCGACGAACCGCTCGATCTCGGGGTGGTCCATGTCGAGGCAGACCATCTTGGCGGCGCGGCGGGTGGTGCCGCCGCTCTTGATGGCGCCCGCGGCCTTGTCGTAGATCTCGAGGAAGCTCATGAGGCCGCTCGAGGTGCCGCCGCTCGAGAGGCGCTCCCCCTCGGCGCGGATCGTGGAGAAATTCGTGCCCGTGCCCGAGCCGAACTTGAAGATGCGCATCTCGCGGCGGACCTGGTCCGCCATGTCCATCAGGTCGTCCTGGATCCGCTGGATGAAGCAGGCCGAGAGCTGGGGCCGGGTGTAGGCGTCGGCGGCCTCCTCGACCTGGTTTGTCTCCTGGTTCCAGCACCAGTTCCCGACGGGCTTGCCCGTGATGCCGTACTCCTGGGAGAGGCCGCAGTTGAACCAGACGGGCGAGTTGAAGGCGCCGTACTGGTTGACGAGGAGGAAGGTCAGCTCCATCTCGAACGTGTCGGCGTCCTCCGTCGAATCGAAGGCGCCGTACTCCTCGCCGGCGCGGCGGAGGGTGCGGGCGACGCGGGTGACGGGCTGGCGGGCGCTCACCTCGTGGCCCGTGCCCGGCACGCCGGCCTTCCGGAAGTACTTGGAGACGACGATGTCGGTCGCGAGCTGGGACCAGGAGGAGGGGACCTCCACGTCCTTCATCTCGAAGACGGTGGAGCCGTCCGGATTGGAGATCCTCGAGGTCCGCTTCTCCCAGGGGATCTCGTCGAAGGGGTGGACGCCCGGCCGGGTGAAGA
>DATHFI010000148.1:0-10757 GCA_035490275.1 Planctomycetota bacterium | reverse complement strand
CCGGAAATTCTGGCAGCAGATCCGATTCGAGAATTTCAGCACGCCGAAGGGCGGCAAGGACGTCTGGTTCGTCCGGTTCGGCGGCCTCAATCCCTTCGGATGCCCGGTCCGGGGCGTCCAGCCGCTCAACCTCGGGGCGCTCTCTCCCGAGGAGCTGGAGCGTCACATGAGCGATCCCTCGACCATCGACTACCGCGGCCCGAAGAAAGTACCGGTTGTAACGGCGGGCGGACTCCGGGCCCTCGGAGGCGACCTCCCCGGCAATCATCCCCACGGCGGCCACGTCCTCCTCATCGATCTCTCGGTGCAGGACGTGCACGAAGCGGTCAAGCTCAAGAACTCGGACGAAGCGCCCGAAGCGGATACGGAATTGGGGGAGTAGACCGTTGGCCGTTGGACGGCAAACGGCAAACGGCTTACGTCCTCGGAGGTCCGCCGATCGGCAGCTTGTGCACGGCGGTTTCACCCGACCTTTCCCCCTCCCGCAGGATCGGCATCAGGTATTCCTGCGCGAGGATGAGGAAGGTCGAGGCCAGCGGCACCGCGAGAAGAACCCCGAGGAAACCGAACAGGTCGGCGAAGACGAACAGGGCGATGATGATCAGCATCGGGTGGAGCCCCGTCTCCTTCCCGAGGATCAGCGGCTGGAGGACGAGGGTCTCGAGCACCTGGATCGAGAGGAAGAGGGCCACGACCCCGTAGAACTTGCCGCCGAAGACGCCGCCGGTGTCCGCCAGCACGAAGATCGAGGTGAGCGTGAAGACCGAAATCACGCCGACGTAAGGAATCATCGCGAGCACGGCGTACATCCCGCCGAACAGGAGCGAGAGCTTCACGTCGAGCGCCGCGAGGACGACGAAGACGATGGCGCCCTCGATGAGGGCGATGGTGATCTGGCCCCGGAAGAAGGCCGCGTTCGCCTCGTGGATCCGCGTCATGGCGCGCAACGCCTGGTCCCGGTAGGAGTGGGGGATCAGCTTCTGGAATTTCTCCCACCACCGGTTCATGTTTTTCAGGAGGAAGAACATGTAGATCGGGGTGAAGACGAGGTACGAGATGATCGTGAAGAGGCCCTTGAAACTCGAGATGGCGCCCTGGAACACGGCCCCCACGGCTTCCTGGAGGGCCGCGATCAGGTCCGAATCGTGCCCCCGCATCCGGTCCTTGAGCTTGCCGTAGGCCTGCCTCCATCCGTCGGAGCCGAGCCATTCGTGGAGCCGATCCTCGCTCCAGCCGACGAGTTTCTGGAACTTGGGAGCGTCGTACTTGCCGTTCTTGTTCGCGTCCTCGAAGGGTTCGCCGGGATCCCATGACCCGTTCTTATTCTTGTCCTCGAATTTCTCGCCCATGAAGCCCTCGTCCACGAACGACATGGTCTGCCGCACGAGCACGGGGAGCGCGAGGAGCGCGACGAGGGTGATGACGCCGTAGAAGGCCACGTAGATCAAGGCGATGGCCGCGAGGCGGGGCATCCATCTCTCGAGCTTGGTGACCACCGGGTTCCAGATATAGGTCAAAAGGAACGCGATGAGCAGGGGCGTGAAGACGACGCTCAGGCGGACGGCGAGGAGCAGCGCGGCGACGATGATCCCGAGGATCAGGAGCGTCTTCCACCGGAAGGGAAGATACGAGTTGGAGTTCGGGTTCATTCGGCGCGCCGTACCTTCAGGGGGGCGACGTCGACCCGGAAGACGTCCCTGAAATCGTAGACGTTCCGGAAGTCCTCGCGGGAATCGGTCTCCGTCTTCCCCATGAGGCCCGCTTCGACGAGGTTGAAGACCATCTCCCCGAAGTCCAGCGTGGAGCGCACGCCCCACTGGTCGAAGACGAGCCCGGCGAGCCCGCCGAACTGTTCCAGGGCGCAGTCCCGGATCCCCTCGAGGAGCTCGCGCCCCGAAACGTGGCCGGCCTTGCGGCCGTGCGACTTGAGCGTGTAGTCGAGGGCCTCGAAGACGAAGCGGTAGGCGTCGGGACGGTATCGGGGGTCTCGGGCGACGAGGTCGCGGAGCAGATCCTCGGGTCGTCGGGTCGCGTGACTCATTCGGCGGTGGCGTCGATCCTCGGGAAGAGCGGCTCGGCGTTCCCCACTCGAGTATCCGGCTTAATATAACTCCAGACCCCGGCGGAATCCAGACGCACCGACCCGAGCGCCGCGGTCCCGAGCCCCAGCTGGTCCCACATCCGGCCCGCCGTGGCGGGAATGACCGGCGAGAGGAGCAGGGAGATGACGCGGAGCGACTCCGCGGCCGATCTCAACGACGCCGCGACGTCCGCCGCGCGCCCCTCCTTGTTCGCGGTCCAGGGCTTCGTCTCCTCGAGGTACGCGTTGGTCTTGCGGACTTGTTCCCATGTTTCAGCCAGGGCCTGCGGGAATTGATAACGGTCCCAGAGCGGCGCGATCCGTCCGGTCAGCCCCAGCACGCCGTCGCGGAGCGCCCGATCGGCGGGCCGGTCGGCGGGCGCCTCGGGAAGTTTGCCGCCGAGGTACCGGTGGGTCATGCTCACGACGCGATTCAGGAGGTTGCCCAGGTCGTTCGCGAGGTCGCTGTTGTATCGGTCGAAGAACTGGTCCCAGCTGAAGTCGCCGTCGTTCTCAAAACCGACCTCGCGCATCAGGAAGTAGCGGAGCGGGTCGGCGCCGAACCGGTCCGCGACCTGGATGGGGTCGATGGAGGTCCCCAGCGACTTGCTCATTTTGTACCGGGCCTCGCCCTTCTTCACGTAGATGAAGCCGTGCGCGTGGACGAGTTTCGGCGGGGCGAGCCCGGCGGCGAGAAGCATCGCGGGCCAGATGATGCCGTGGAAGCGGGTGATGTCCTTGCCGATGACGTGGACGTCGGCGGGCCACAGGCGCTCGAACGTGGCCGCGTCGTCGGGAAAGCCGGCGCCGGTGACGTAGTTGATGAGCGCGTCGAACCAGACGTAGATCACGTGGCCGGGGTCGTCCGGCACGGGGACGCCCCACGCGGATTTGGACCGCGACACGCTGATGTCCTCCAATCCCTCGTTGAGGACGCTCAGGAGTTCGTTGCGGCGGGGCTCGGGGCGCACGAAGGGGGTGTCCTTGACGAGCGCCAGGATCTGATCGCGGTACTTCGTCAACCGGAAGAAGTAGTTCTCCTCCTCGATCCACTGCAGGGGCGTGTTGGGGTGGTTGGGGCACTTGCCGTCGACGAGGTCCTTCTCCGTTTTCCGCGCCTCGCAGCCGACGCAATACCAGCTTTTGTAGAGCCCCTTGTAAATGTCCCCTTTCGCGCGGAGCCGCCGGAAGATCTCCTGCGCGGCCCGGTGGTGGGCGGGCTCCGTCGTCCGGATGAACCGATCGTAGCCGATGTTGAGCTTCGACCACGCCGCGCGGAAGCGGACCTCCATCTCGTCGCAGTAGCTTTTCGGATCCTTCCCGGCTTCGGCCGCCTTCGTCGCGACGTTCTGGCTGTGCTCGTCGTTGCCGAGAAGGAAGTAGACGTCGTCTCCGCACAGCCGGCGCCAGCGGGCGATGACGTCGGCCCCGACCTTCTCGAGCGCGTGTCCGAGGTGGGGGCTCGCGTTCGCGTAGTCGATCGCGGTCGTGATGTAGAACTTGCCCATTTGCGAAGGAGAACATAGCAGTCAAGACGAGAATCAGGAACAACGAAGCGATGACCGATGACGGTTGACGGATGACGGGGCTGAGGACTAGCAGGCGATAAACTAGTAGACAGGAACCCATGACGACCAACGCCAAATTGAGAATCATCGCGCTGCCTGCTATGGCGGTAATCGTGGTGTCCGTCGCGATCGTGGCCGCGTTGAGAAGATCTCGTATTCCAGCCGAGAACCCTCACCCCTCAAGTCTGTTGCAATCGCCCACCGCGTCGACGGGCCTCAACAGCCGTCAGGATCATGGTGGCGGAGCCAAGGGGCAGGTCACAGATTCGGCGCCGCCGGAGAAGCAGTCGAAATCGCCCGGTACCCTCCCGGATCGATACCACATCGACCTGAGAGTGCTAAGGAGAGCGGTGCTCAACGGGGACGTTCACGGAGTCGAGGACATCGGGGGGAACCTGGAGGCGGAAGACGCCGAAACGTTCTATGAGCTTTTGTTTCAGGTGCCGGCCGACATGGCCAAGGAAGATCGTGACCGGGTTCTGTCGGTGCTTGCCGTCAAGCTCCAGCAAACGCGGGGTGACTTAGCCGCTCGTTTGCTGTTCGATGCCGTGCTCCGGGACGGCTTGATTCCCGAATCGCAATGGTACGTGTGCGTGCACGTGCTGGGTCAGAAGCGATACAAGGGCGCTCAACCGTTCTTGGAAGACCTTGCCTTCTCCAGGAACGGAACCGACAAGATCTTCTCTTCAGGGTGCGCGCTCCTGTTGATTGCTCCTGAGTCCACATTGTATCGATTGAAGGAAGGTATCCGATTCGCTCCGGACCAGCGCCTGTCGAGCTACGTGCAGGTCCTGCGGCAAGCGAACTCGCTGAGCTCGTACTATCCAGATATCACACCGGTGATCCTTACTTTGAAGGACCGATTACGGGGCAGGGCCGCTTTGAGTGACTACAACCGCATGGGGATCGCCACGCTCCTCACTGATTACGCCCGTCGCAAGGATCCGGATTTGAAAGGATGGCTCAAGATCGAACTGCAGAATGCAATTGCGTCGACAGAAGGGAATTCGGAGGAGGAAGCGGAGAAGTACCGAGGTCTTCTAAAGTCTCTCGAGTAGCTGGAGATTTCATCGTCATCGGTCATCCGTCATCAGTCATCAGATCCCAAGCAGCGCGTTCTCAACGGTCAACCCCACGTTGGCGTTCGCGTCGATCCATCGCAGGTGATCCATCAACTCCCGGATCCGGTCGGCCAGGTCCTCGGAGTCGAGGGCGGCGAGGCGGGGACGGAGCGCCTCGGGAAGCAGGGCGGGGCGGGGCGCTTCATGCAATTCGCGGGATCGGAGCTCCTCGCGCAGCGCCAGGATGGTCAGGTCGAGCACTTCGCGCGCCCGGCGGCGCGCCTCCTCGTTGTCCCGAATCCGCGTGAGCCGCTCGATGATCGGATTGAGCGTCCCCGCGGCCAGGTTGTCGAAGAGCTCGCCCGCGCGGGTCCTAAGTTCCTCGGCATCACCGGCAAGGCGCGTGGCCCGGCCCGGCGATCCCGCGGCGAGCGCGATCACCCAGTCGGCCGTCGTCGCGTCGAGTTTCAGGGGCTCGATGAACCGCCGCATCTCTTTCTCGGAGAGCGGTGTGAAGAGCACCGTGTGGCAACGCGACCGGATGGTGGGGAAGAGCGACTCGGGACGCACCGTGATGAGGACGAACAGGCATCGATCGGGCGGCTCCTCGAGGGTTTTCAGGAGACAATTCTGCGCGTCATCGCTGAGGCGGTCCGCGGGGTCGACGATCACGACGCGCCAGCGGCTGTACAGAGACTTGAGCGAGAGCTTCCTCAAGACCCCTTCATCCTCGCGGAACGCGTCGATCCCGATCCTCTGCTTGCCTTCGGGCACTCCAACGGTGAGGACCTCGGCGTCCAGGAAGCCCGCGAAAGCGTCCGCCACCATCCGCTTGCCGAGCCCCTCGGGTCCCGCGAACAGGTAGGCCGCCGCGACGCGTTTCGACGCGACGATCCCCTGGAGCCGGGCGATGGGGCCGGCATGTCCGACGATCGATTCATAGGACACGATTGACCGCCTTCTGGATCGCCGCGTGTTCTCGGACTTCAGACATCAGACTTCCGTCCGCAACGTCCCCCAAGACTTCATCAAACTGAAGTCTGTCATCTGAGAACTCTTGACTGCCGTACTGCTGCTGAAGTCTGAAGTCGGAAATCTGAATACTGACATGGTGCCCCTCACAAGACACGCCTCACCACTTTCAGGATCGACTCATGGACTTTCTCCGGCGGCGGGAGAGCGTCCACGATGCGGAACCGTTTGCGATCGTCGCGCGCCATCTTCAGGAATGTCGACCGGACGCGCCACTGGTAGTCCGCGCCCTTCGCCTCGATCCGGTCCGGAGGCCGATTCGCCCGTTTCACCGCCTCCGCGGGATCGAGATCGAGCAGGACGACGACGTCGGGTTTGGGGAACTTGAGCGTCTCGACGAGGTCGAGCACCTTGCTCACTCCCAACCCGCTCGCCCCGCCCTGGTAGGCGGCCGTCGAGTGGTAATAGCGATCGAGCAGGACGATGGCCCCTCCGCGCAGGGCGGGCTCGATCTTTTCCGCCGCGAGTTGCGCCCGCGCGGCCATGAAGAGAAGCAGCTCGGTGCGCGGCGTCATCTCGCCGTGCGTCGGATCGGCGAGGAGCTCGCGGATCCGCTCGCCCACGACGGTCCCCCCGGGCTCGCGAAGTCGGATGACCTTCCGGTGGGCCGAGAGCGCGGCCTCGAGCAGCCCCGCCTGCGTCGTCTTTCCGCAGCCGTCGATGCCCTCGAGAACAATCAGACTGCCACGCATGGCGGGTCATGATAGCGAAAGAGGTGAAATCGGATAAGGCCGCGGTTGATTCGACGTAATACCTCGGACCGAGTTGAGTCATAGGCTTTGGGCTCCTATGATGCACGCCGAAAGCTGATTGCCGATGACGGATGACTGATGACGGAAAATGAAAGACTGATAACTGTCCGCTTCTGAAGTCCGAAGTCTGAAATCTGAGAACTGTCCATGACGACCATACTTGCCGTCAGACACAAAGGCCACGTCGCCCTCGGCGGCGACGGCCAGGTCACGCACGGCGCCACGGTGCTGAAGCACGACGCCATCAAGGTCCGCCGCCTCTCCGAGGGGAAAGTCCTCGCCGGATTCGCGGGCGGGACCGCCGACGCGATGGCGCTCCTCGACAAGTTCGAGGGATTCCTCAAGAAGGCGCAGGGCCAGGTGCCCCGCGCCGCGGTCGACCTCGCGAAGGAGTGGCGCACCGACCGGCTCCTGCGGCGCCTCGAGTCGCTCCTCCTCGTGGCGGACCAGGAACACACGCTCGTGATTTCCGGGAGCGGCGAGGTGATCGAGCCGGACGACGGGGTCGCCGGGATCGGTTCGGGCGGCCCGTACGCCGTCGCCGCGGCCCGCGCCCTCGTCCGCCACGGCAAGCTCGACGCGAAGGCCGTCGTCGAGGAGAGCCTGAAGATCGCCGCCGACATCTGCATCTACACCAACGCCAAGATCCGCGTCGAGGAGTTGCCGTGAAGGATTCCCGCGCCCTGACCCCGAAGCAGATCGTCCAGGAACTCGACCGCTACATCGTCGGGCAGGCTGACGCCAAGAAGATGATCGCCGTCGCCATCCGGAACCGCTGGAGGCGGCAGCAGCTGCCCGAGGGCGTCCGCGAGGACGTCTCGCCCAAGAACATCATGCTCATCGGCCCCACGGGGGTCGGCAAGACCGAGATCGCGCGCCGCCTCGCGGCCCTCGTCGCGGCCCCCTTCGTGAAGGTGGAGGCCACCCGCTACACCGAGGTCGGGTACGTGGGGCGCGACGTCGAATCGATGATCCGCGACCTCGTGGAGACCTCGATCGGCCTCGTGAAGCAGGAGGAGATGGCGAAAGTCCACAAGCGGGCCTCCGATCACGCGGAGGAGCGCCTGCTCGACCTGCTCCTGCCCAAGCCCGCGGAGGGGGAGGACCCCGCGCGATTCGAGGATAGCCGCGAGAAACTGAGGGAGAAACTGCGGGCGGGCCAGCTCGACACGCGCGAGGTGGAGATCGACGTCGAGGAAAAAACGGTCCCCTTCATGCAGGTCTTCTCGCCGCAGGGGACGGAGGAGATGGGGCTCGACCTCCCCGGCGCGCTCGGAAACATGTTCCCGCCGCGCCGGTCGCGCCGGAAGACGACGGTCGAGGACGCCCGTCGCGTGATTTCCCAGCAGGAGGCGGAGAAGCTGATCGACCGCGACCGCGTGACCCGCGAGGGACTTCGCCGCGCCCAGGAGAACGGGATCGTCTTCATCGATGAGATCGACAAGATCGTCTCGGCCGGCGCCGGCAGCGGGCCGGACGTCTCGCGCGGCGGAGTCCAGCGCGACCTCCTGCCGATCGTCGAGGGCGCGACCTGCGCGACGCGCTACGGTCCGGTGCGGACCGATCACATCCTCTTCGTCGCGGCGGGGGCCTTCAGCATGTCCCGCCCGAGCGACCTCATTCCGGAACTGCAGGGGCGGTTTCCCCTGAGGGCCGAGCTGCGCGCCCTGGGCCGCGAGGACTTCGTCCGCATCCTGACCGAGCCCAAGAACGCGATGCTCAAGCAGGCGAAGCTGCTCCTCGAGACCGAGGGGGTCCAAGTCGATTTCGCGAAGGACGCGGTGGAGGAGATGGCGAAGCTCGCGGCCTCCGCGAACGAGACGATGCAGGACATCGGCGCGCGGCGGCTCCACACGATCGTGGAGAAGGTGCTCGAGGACATCTCGTTCCAGGCCCCGGACCTCGCGCCGGCCAAGATCCCGATCAACGCGAAGTACGTCCGCGATCGGCTGAAGGATGTCCTCGATAACGAAGACCTGAAAAAGTACATTCTCTGATCGGCACCGGAGGCGGACCATGGCCGGACTCAACGTGAAGATCGGCGAGGCGGTCCCCGAGTTCGAATTGCCCGACCAGGACGGACGCAAGGTCCGGCTCTCCGCGCTCAAGGGGTCGCCGGTCGTGATATTCGTCTACCCCGAGGCCGACACGCCGGGGTGAACCAAGCAGGCGTGCGGGTACCGCGACGTGTTCGCGAGTTTCGCGAAGTCGGGCGTGAAGGTGTACGGGCTCTCGAATGACGAGCCCGCGGCCAACGCGGCGTTCAAGGCGAAATACAATCTTCCCTACGATCTCCTCTGCGACGTCGACACGAAGGTCACCGCCGCCCTCGGCGTCTATGGCCCTCAGGAGTGGAAGGGGAAGGTCTACGACGGCCTTACGCGGTCCACGATCCTGATCGACGCCAATGGCAAGCTCAAAGACGTCATCCAGGGCATCCCGGCCCAGAACCATGCGGAAGAGGCGTTGAAGCGATTGACGTAGCATTCAGCCGACAGCACTTGGCGCTCAGCTTCAGAAGCCGGAAGAAAGAAGCGGTCAGCGGCTCCCAGCAATCCGCAATCCGTAATCAGCGTCAGAAGCCCTCAGCCGCTCCCGGCCCTACAGAATTTTCTCTCTCCTGCCGAAGAATTCCCCAGAAGGAGAGAGAGCTATGGCACCCGTTCAACCCACAATCGCACCCAACATCGCCGGTATTCGCGCCGAACTCGGCCTGCCCGTCCAGGGCAAGCTCGTCCTCTGCCGCGGCGGCTTCGGCGCCGAGCAGGCGCTCGACCTGTTCCTGAAAGCCGTTCCCTATGTCATGGCGGCGATCCCGACCGTCCACTTCGTCGTCCTCGGCGACGGCCCCCAGCGGTCCAAGGTCGAAGGCGAGACCCGCGTGCGGTCCATGGACGCCGCGGTCATCTTCACGGGCGCCGTCTGCGTGACCGAGGCGGAACGGTATGTGGCCGCCTGCGATCTCGGGCTCTACCTGACCCGCGCGGTGGGGAGCTCGCTCCCTTCTTTCTCCGTGGACGAAGTCTACGGCTTCCTCCGGGCCGGGCGGCCCCTCGTCGTCGCCAGCGACAACGCCGACGCCGTCTGCTTCGCGCAGGTGAACAACATCGGGGTGGGCAGCCGGCTCACGGGCGACGAGACCGTCGACCTCGCGGCGATCATCAAGAACCTCACGTTCCTGCTCCTCGACGACCGGGCCCGTCTCCGCCGGGGCGAGTGCGCCCGGGAGCTGGGCAAGGAGCTCTTCCGCACGTCGCGAGGCGGCGTGCTCGACGTCGTCCGCGCCACGCTGAGAAGAGCCGCGTCCCTCTGAGTTTCCCGGGCGAATCTGGAATCAACCAGTCCTGATTCTTGATTCTTAATTCCTCATTCCTGATTCCCCCCGTGATCGCGCTATAATCGCCACCCCATGTACGACCATCTCCGGGGGCGGCTCTCCGCGCGCAAACCAACCTACCTGGTGATCGAAGCGGGCGGCGTCGGCTACCGGGTCGACATCCCGCTCTCCACGTACGAGGCGATTCCAGCTTCGGGCGAAGTCACCGTCTACACCTGGCTCAAGGTCGGGGAGGACGCCCTGCGCCTCTACGGCTTCGCCACCGAGCGGGAACGGGACCTCTTCCAGAAGCTCGTGGATAGCGTGAACGGCCTGGGCCCGTCCCGGGCCGTGGCGATCCTTTCGAACGTGAGCGTCGCCCAGCTCCAGCGCGCGATCGAGGAGGGGGACGTCGACACTCTCAAGCGCGTCCGGGGGATCGGAGACAAACTGGCGAACCGGCTCATCGTGGAGCTGAAGGGCCGGCTTCCTGACGAATTGACCGCCGGAAAGGGGCCGGAGAGCGCGTCCTTAGAGAGGGATGCCGCCTCCGCCCTCGTGGCCCTGGGATACGAGTCTTCGGAGGCCGAGCGGGCCGTGCGGAAAGCGCGCCGGGACCTCGGGTCGGAGGCGCGGGTGGAAGACGTGATCCGGAGGAGTTTGACGCATGTTTAGGATCCTGGCCGCCGCGGCGGTCCTCGGGACGGCGGCCCTGGGCGGTTGCGGCGGCGTGAACGAGTTCTATCGCGAGCAGATGTTCCTCGGCGAGCACTACTACCGCAACGGGAAGTACGCCGACGCGATGGGCCGCTACACCCAGGCCGTCGAGTTCGCCTACAGCGGCAGCGAGAAGTACAACGCGATCCTCCAGGTGGGCAACGCGTCGACCGAGTACGGCCTCGTCCTCTACGAAGCCGCCGAACACCTCATCCGCATCCACAACCGGCC
>DATHFI010000147.1:0-2966 GCA_035490275.1 Planctomycetota bacterium | reverse complement strand
CGGGCGAGGACGGCGACCCGCAGGCGCCGGCGCGCGAGCCGCCGCGCGACCCATTCGACGAGCGGCGTCTTGCCGGTCCCGCCGGCCGTGATGTTGCCGACGCTGATGACCGGGACCGGCAGGAGGATCCGCCGGGCCAGGCCCATGTCGTACATGGAGCGGTGGAGCGTGTGCAGGACGCCGTAGCCGACCGAGGCGAGCGAGAGGGCCCCGCGCGCCAGGAGGGCCCCCGCGCCCTTTCGGCGGCCCTCAATCACGTCGCGGAGGTAGGAACTCATGACGATCCCGATTTTAGCACAGCGGAAGGACAGAAACCAAAGCGGCCTCGCACGGAAGTCATGAGGCGGGAGTCTGGAGTGGCTTCATTGAAACCCCGGACGAACCACCAAGACACCAAGCCACCAAGCCGAGCCTTGGTGAAGGCCGCAGAAGGGCGTGGCCCTTCAGGCCACGCACCGGCCCTGCCGGGCCGGAGGGACGGCGGGGAGGGCCGCGGGAGAAGGCGGCTTCTCCCGCGGCCCTCCCGATCGTCCCCCTCTGCGGCCGGTCCTTGGTGTCTTTGTGCCTTGGTGGTTGGTTATCAACAGAGCCAGTCGGGAGTCGAGAAAAGAAGTCACGAGTCGTCGGCCTCGTGTCTCGGGACGCCGCCCTCGTCCTGAATTTTCCGGTTGAATCGCGCTCGAGGTCTGGCCTATGATTGAGGGGTCCGGGGGGTACGTCCGATGAAAATCAAGATCTGCGGAATCTCGGCGGCCCGCGACGCCGACCTCGCGCTGTCGGAGGGCGCCGACCTCCTCGGCTTCGTCTTTCTGCAGGGCCCGCGCCGGGCCGATCCCCGCCTCGTCCGCGAGATCGTCCGCCGCCTTCCGAACGGAATCGAGGCGGTGGGCCTCTTCCGGAACCAGCCCCTCGCGGAAGTGCGGTCGATTCTCGGCGAAAGCGCCGTGACCATCGCCCAGCTCAACGGTTCGGAGACGCCGGAGTACGCGTCTGCGCTCGGCGTCCGCGTCATCAAGACCTTCTCGACGTTCAACAAGCGCTCGCTCGAGGAGCTGTCGCGCTACGACGCCTTCGCCAGCCTCGCGGAACCCGGGCGGGTGAGCGGCGCCAAAGGGATCGTCGATACGGACTGGGCCATCTGCGCGAAGAAGTTCGGGCGGGTCCTCGTTTCGGCTCCCGCGGGGCCCGAGGCGATCCACGACATGATCCACCGCGTGCGGCCTTGGGGCGTGGACGCGGGCACGTCGACCGACACGTCTCCCGGCGTCAAGGACGCGGGCCGGATCCGCGCCCTCGTCGCCGCCGTCCGCGCCGCCGACCTCGACACGCAGAAGCTGCGCGTCACCATTCGTTAGCGCGGATTTCCGATTCTCGATTCCCGATTGCCGGATCCGCAATTAGCGATCAGCAATCAACGGTCGGCATTCACCCGGATGCGGAATGCGGGATGCTGGATGCGGTCTTCGGCTACTGGAACCAGCCGAGGTCTTTCTCCCGCGCGTAGAAGAGCAGGCCCGCCGTCCGCATCTGCGCGATGACGAGGTACGTGTCGATCACGCGGATGAAAATCATCAGCAGGATCCACAGCGGGAGGGGAGCTTTCACCGCCACGGACCCGAGGAACCATTCGAGCATCACGACCACGACATAGATCCCTACGAAGAACGCGAGGCAGATCGCGTAATCGACCGGAATCTTCGCGATGCTCCGGATCGCGGTTGGAAGGTTGAAGAGCTGCCAGGTGTCGTGCGTGAAGCCGGCGAGCATCAATGCCATCGGATAGTAGAGCACGCCCAGAAACCCCAGCGCGATCGCCCCCAGGATGTGGCTCATCCTGGGATCTTCGTGGTGTTGGACGATGGAGTAGAAGAACACCACCAGCGCGGGGCCGAAACAGACGAGGGTCACCATGAAATACTGGCCGACGGCCGACCCGAACTCGCTGGGGTCGGTGAAGTCGGGCCATCCCCGCGTGCGCTTCTCCCCCATGCCCGACGCCGCCATCACGCTCCAGAAATAGCCGAACGCGATGCCCAGCAGGATCACCGCGGCTGCGTAGCCGACGAAGCCCGCCTGCTGGATCATGAAGTTGCCGGCCCCCACGAGCAGGGCGCAGCAGATGAGGATGAAGACCGAGAGTCCGTCCTGCACCGGGTAGAGGATCACCTGGTCGAGGAGCAGGGGAAAGGGCTTGCGCGGGAGCAGATCCGCGCCGGTCCCCGCCTGTTTCCCGGGGCCCGCGGCCGACTCCGCCGGTGGCTTGATCGACTGGAATTCCGGGAAGGTGCAGATGGACCGCAGCTCGCCGTACAGCTCCGGGGTCGGACGCCGCTTGTAAGACGACTGGAGCGCTTCCACCGCTTCGAACCGGCGGTCGACCGCCTTGGCCGCGACCGCAAAGTTGCGCAGGATGGCGAGGTCGTCGGGCGAGGCCGCGACCTGCTGCCGCGCGGCCTGGTACCGGGCCTCGTCCTTGGGATTCACGGCCATGGATGCCTCCTGTCTCCTGGCCAGTCATCGGACTTCAGACTTCGGACTTCAGCCGTCTTCAGTTTTTCTGAAGTCAGAGGTCTGAAGTCTGAAGTCTAACCAAGGATGTCGCCGGGTTTGGGCTGAAAGCCGTTGACGAATTCCGCGGCGGTCATCCGCTTCTTGTTTTCGGGCTGGACTTCGATCAGCGCGACCTCCCCCTCGCCGCACGCCACGCGCACGCGGTCCTTCTCGACCGCCGTGATGGTGCCGGGGCGCTGGTTCGAACGCGGGCCGCGCACCGCCTCGACCTTCCAGACCGCCAGGCGGCCGCGATTGTGGAAGGTGAAGGCGCCTGGGAAGGGCTGGAGCGCCCGGACGAAATCTTTCACGCGCACCGCCGGCTTCCGCCAATCGACCCGGCCGTCGTTCTTCTCGAACTTCGGCGCGTACGTCGCCTCCCGCTCGTCCTGCGGCAGCTCCACGACGGTCTGGTT
>DATHFI010000146.1:0-2104 GCA_035490275.1 Planctomycetota bacterium | reverse complement strand
CGCCGAACATCGACTCGGCGAAAAGCAGGAGCATCCCCTTGAGGTGGGCGAAGGTGACCCGCTCCCCCACCATGAGCCCCTCGACCTGGTGGAACATCGGGAGATGGCTCGCGTCCGCCTTGTCGGGGCGGAAGACCTTGCCCGGCACGACGACCCGGATCGGCGGCTTCTGGCGGAGCATCGTCCGGATCTGGACGGGCGAGGTGTGCGAGCGGAGGAGCCACGGCCGCTCGAGATAGAAGGTGTCGAACGCGTCGCGCGACGGATGGTCGAGGGGGATGTTGAGGGCCTCGAAGTTGTTCTTCTCGTGCTCGATCTCGGGACCGTACGCGACGTCGAAGCCGAGCCGCGCGAAAATCCCGACCATGTCCTCCCAGGTCCGGTAGACGGGATGGCGCCGGCCGAGGGGCGGGATCTTCCCCGGAAGCGTGGGGTCCTCCGCGGACGCGGGGGCCGCCCCGAGGGCCGCCTGGACGCGTTCGATCTCTTTCTCGACCCAAGCCTTGAATTCGTTGAGCATCCTGCCCCCCTCGCCCTTCCGATCGGGAGGAAGCTGGGCAAGAAAACTGAAGAGGCCACGGAGGACGCTCTCCTTGCCGGTCAGGTAGCGGTTGCGGATCTGGCCGAGCAGGTCGCGGGAGGAGGCGACCCCGAGCTCCTCGAGGAAGCGCTTTTTCGTCTCCTCGATCTTGGCGTGCAGGTCCATTTAGCCCTCAGCCATCAGCCTTCAGCCGTCAGCAAGATGCTCGGGGCGGAAAGCAGAGGGCTGAGGGCTGAAGGCTGCCCTTAGGCCAGGGCTGCCTTGGCTTTTTCCGCGATTTCCGCGAAGGCCTTGGGCTCGGAGATGGCCAGCTCGGAGAGCGCCTTGCGGTTGAGGACGACGTTGGCCTTTTTCAGCCCGTTCATGAACCGGCTGTAGCTGATGCCGAGCGGCTCGAGGGCCGCGTTGATGCGGACGATCCACATCGAGCGGTAGTCGCGCTTCTTCTGGCGGCGGCCGAAGAAGCCGTAGCGCTCGGAGCGGGCGACCGCCTCCTTGGCGCTGCGGAGCAGCTTGCGCCGCCCGCCGCGGAACCCCTTGGCGCGGGCGAGGATCTTTTTATTGTGCTTACGGCGAGCGGCTCCATGGGCGGCGCGAGGCATTTGATGATTCCTTTCCTAAACCCCGAACAATTCTGTCAACCTGTCGAGCTTCCCGTTCCCCGTTCCCCGTTCCCCGATTCCCGTTTCCCGAAGATCGCTCCCAGTTTCCGCTCCGGCTCGAGGCTCGCAACTTCAGGAACTGGGATCTGGGACCTGGGTACTGGGAACTACACTCCCGGCTGCCCTTGAAGCATTCTGATCACGTCTTTTCGGTCATGTCCCGCCTTGAAGAGCTTCATCCGGCGGCTATGGCGTCGCTTCTTCGAGCTCTTCGAGGACATCAGGTGCTTGTGGCCGGTCGGATAGAAGAGCACCTTTCCGGTCGCCGTCACCTTGAACCGCTTCTTGGCGGCTTTGTTCGTCTTGATCTTGTACTTCTTGAGTTTCGAGCTCTGTTTACGGTTGGACATCCGCGTTTCCTTTCCCGGGTTCCTTGCCGTCGCCGTCGACCGGCGGCGGCGGCAGATCGACGCCCTGCGACAATCCCGGCGCCGGGGGGTTCGCCGGCGCCTCCTTCGGCCTCTCCACCTTGGGCTTCAACTTCGCGCCCGGCTTCGGCATCAGCGTCATGTGCATGTGGGGCCCCATCTGCGAGATGGCGTGCTCCACCTTGGCGATGTCCTCCAGCGCCCGCGAGATCTTCCCCATGACCTCGCGCCCGATCTCCTTGTGGGCCTGCTCGCGCCCGCGGAACCGGATCGTGAAGAGGACCTTGTCCCCCTCCTCGAGGAACTCCCGCGCGTGCTTGAGCTTCGTCATGAGGTCGTGCGCGCCCGTCAGGGGCCGGAGGCGGACCTCCTTCAGTTCCTGCACGTGCTGTTTCGACTTCGCCTTGTTCTTCTTCTTCTTCTCCTCGTACTTGAACTTCCCGTAGTCGAGGATCTTGCAGACGGGCGGCCGGGCCTCCGGGGCCACCTCCACGAGGTCCAGGCCGCGCTCCCGCGCGATCGTCCTGGCCTGG
>DATHFI010000145.1:0-3416 GCA_035490275.1 Planctomycetota bacterium | reverse complement strand
GGCCGGCGCCGACCCCGCGCCGCCCAGCCGCACGATCTTCGCGTGAAGGAGCTTCGTCGTCGGAACGAAGGGCACGCGGTCGCCCAGCGGACGCGGCGGCAGCGCCGTCACGAAAGGCGCCCGCACGCAGCCTCCCTCCTTCTCCCATTTGCGCGAGACGCGAAGCGAGTAGAACGCGGTCCGCGGGATCGGACGCCCGCCCGCGTCGCGCTCCGCCGACATCGAAGTCGCCTGGTACGTCAGCTCCTGCGAGTGCTCCTTGTGCTCGACCGACACCGTCGGACGGCCCGGCCGCGCGAAGCCCTGGCCCGTCACCACCCGGAACGCGGTCCCCTTGGGGAATCCATAGAACGTGGCCGTCACCGTCACCGCCGGGAGCGGCTCCACGCTCGTGTCCGGAACCTCGACGTGCGGACGCGGAGGAATTGATACCGCCGCGATCACGCCGGCCGGCGACTCGAGGTCAAACGTCTCCGTGCCCGCCGCCGAATATCCAGCGGTCGGCGGGAAGGGGAGGATCTCCACTTTCTGCGCGACCCGGCCACCCTCTTCCTCCACCCACGCGCGGAAGGTCGGCTGCAAGATGTACTTTCCGCCCGAGGCGAGCCACAGTCCGGTCTCGAGATCGCTCCGCTTCCCGGAAAGATCGTAGACGGCGAAAACGAATTCGTTGTCGCTCCGGGGCATCGTCGCCACGAAGAGATCAGCCGGGGCCCCTTCCGACGCCTTGACCGCGCGCGCGAAGGGTTGAGCCGCGACCGTGCCCGCCAGCTGGGACGCGTCCAGCACGCGCAGCGACATGGTGTAGGGCGGGATGAAGACGCGCGAGTTGGGGTACTCGATCGTGAAGGGAGTCGTCACCAGGACGACTTTGGCCGGGCCGGCCTCGGCGGCGATGACGAGATTCCCGCGCTCGTCGGGACGGTACACGTGGTCCTTGCCCCCGGCGAGAACGTGGACGTGGTAGCCGCGATCGCCGAAGACCGGTCCCAAGCCGATGCGCTGGCCGGGCGCGGCGAAGATGGTCGCGTCGGTCGCCTCGGCCACGCTTGGCGCGTATTCCATCGCGCAGTCGGCGAGCGCGTGGCGCTCCTCGACACGGACCTCGGTCACCTTCGGCGGCACGAAGAAGGCCTGGGGATCGAAGCCGAGGTAGTTGTGCGGGTCATAGAAGACGGGCCGCTCGGCCTGCTCCCCGCGCGTCTCGCGGGCTTCCCGCCCTTCCTTGCCCTCCTGGCGTTCCCGGGGAACGAACATGAGCCCCACGAGAACGACCAGGGCCAGGGCGCTCACCGCGCCCGCCGCCCACGCCGCCGCAAAATGTCTGCGCTCCATGCCTCACCTCGCAATCCGCAATTCCGTCACGACGATTTCACCCCGATGAACGCCGATCGACACCCGGCTCCCCGGATCACTCCCCTCCTCCCAACCCACCAGATTCCCGTCGACGAAAAAGAGAAGCTTCCCTTCGCGCGCGATGACCGTGAACTCGTGCCGTCCCGCGGCCGCGATTTCGACCTCTCCCCGTCCCTCCGTCCGTCCTTCCCGGCGGTCCACCACGGCGGCCACGAGTTTTCCTTCGACGGAGAGCAGGTGGAGCATCCGGTACGATTTTTCCGCCATGGGAGTGATCGCGACGCCCGCCCAGGCGTCGCCCTCCTGCGGCTGGAATTGGAACACGACGGTGAATCCGCGATCGGCCCCGGCTTCGCGCGAAAGCCAGGTCGTCTCCTTGGTGTCGCGGATCCGCAGCTCGGTGCCCACCTCCCAGCGACCCTTCGTCGTATCGGGGTAGGCGAACCACGCGTGCCGCTCGCCCAGGGAAACCGGCGCGTGGCCCCGGTTCTTGTAGAGCTGATGCGCGGCCCGCTCGAAGGCCTTCGATTTGGGGTGGGTTAACGGGTCGTGGAGGCCGGCCAGCTCATCGGCGAGCGAAGAGTCGTCCACTACTTCGAGGTAGGCCGCGAGCGTCTCCACGTCGCCCCGGTCGACCGCCGCCCACGCGGCGCTCGCGGCCGCGACCGAAACGCCCTCCACCTCCACCCGCTCCTGGCGCATCCTTCGGAGCGCCTCCACCGCCTTTCCTTCCGCGAGGAGCGCCTTCACACTGTCGGCGGGAGAGGGCGCGGCCTTCGGCGCGGCCTCGGCGGGGGCGGGAGGAGACGGAGGGGGCGGCGGCTTCGGAACTTCCACCTCGCGCATGACCTCCTCAGGTCCTTTGCGCGAAGGCGCCTCGGGGCCCTTCGAGAAAATCCTCGTCGCTCCCCAAGCGGAGAATCCGAGAAGCACGGCGCCCACGACGACTGCCGCGTGAATCGCCAGCGTGGGGCGTTCGGGCGGCGGTGCGGGAATCGGGGCGGCCGGGGAAGCGCGCGCGGCCTCGAGATCGCGAATCAGGTCGTCGTATCCCGGATAGCGCCGCTCGGGGTCCTTCTCGAGGCAGCGAAGGATCACCGACTCGAGGGCCGGAGGAATCGCGGGGTTGAGGCGCGACGGGAGCGGAGGGGGTTCGTGCGCGTGCTTGAAGAACGTCTCCAGGGCATTTGCGCCGCCGAAGGGGGGCCGCTCCGTGACCATCTCGAAGAGGACCGCCCCGAGGGAGTACTGGTCGCTCCGGTGGTCGCAGGCGCCGTTGGCCGCCTGTTCGGGCGAGGCGTACTCGGGGGTCCCCGCGACGGCGTTCATTTCGGTGAAGCGCGTCGGCTTGAAGCCTCCGGAGCGCGCGAGGCCGAAGTCGCCGAGCTTCACGCGGCCGTCCGGGGTGAGGAAGATGTTCGCGGGCTTGACGTCGCGGTGGATGATTCCCTGGGCGAGTGCGGCGGCGAGGGCGCGGGCGACCTCGGCGGCGACGCGGGCCGCCTCGTCGGGCCCGAAGGCGCCGGCGCGGGAGATGCGCTGGTCGACGGTCTCGCCCTCGACGAGCTCCATGGCGTACCAGCAGCGGCCGTCGGCGCGGCCCGCCTGGAGGATCGTCACGATGCGGGGGTCGTTGAGCTTCGCGAGGGCGCGGGCCTCGTGCTGGAATTTCTCGAGGAAGCCCTCGGCGAGCTCCTCCGTGGGCGCGCGGTCGGTGTCGAGGACCTTGACCGCGACGGGGCGGTCAAGGGAAACTTGGCGAGCTTCGTAGACCGATCCCATCCCGCCGCGGCCCAAGAGCCGGTCGAGACGGACCTCGAAGTCGCCCCAGACAACGGGGGCCTCCGCCTCGGGCATGTCTCTGCCCTCCCCCCGGTGTGCGCGGGGCGGGCCCGAAGCCGCAGGCGCTCCCGGGCCCGGAAGGATCGTCGACGCCCGGGATTCTCGCTCGAGCGCCCGGCGAGTCCAGAAAAAAGTGCACCCGGGGATCCCCATCCCCCGATGAAACCGCCTCTTGCGTTCCCGGCTCCTGGGGGTTAGGGTGTGGGGAGAAAACTCCC
>DATHFI010000144.1:0-2117 GCA_035490275.1 Planctomycetota bacterium | reverse complement strand
CCGCCGCCGGGCCTCGTGGAGGTAGTCGTACATCGGGTCGCCCTTCGGCGGCAGGTAGAAGGGCGCCTCTTCGAGACCCTCGTCGGGGATCGGCAGGTGGAGTTCGTCGCGGAACTTCTTCATCTGCTCGAAGCTCAGCTTCTTCGCCTGGTGGGCCGCGTTTCTCCCCTCGGCCCCTTCGCCGAGCGCCCACCCCTTCACCGTCTTGGCGAGGATCGCCGTCGGCGCCCCCTTGTGGTCCACGGCCGCGCGGTAGGCCGAGTACACCTTGCGCTGGTCGTGGCCGCCTCGGCGCAGCGCGCGGATCTGGTCGTCCGTGAGGTGCTCGACGAGCTTCAGGAGCTCGGGGTACTTGCCGAAGTAGTGCTTCCGCGTGTACGAGCCCGGCTCGACGGAGTATTTCTGATAGTCGCCGTCCACCGCCTCGTTCATGCGGCGCACGAGCAGGCCGTCCGTGTCCTTCGCCAGGAGCGGATCCCAGTCGGCGCCCCAGACGACCTTGATCACGTTCCAGCCCGAGCCGCGGAAGACCGCCTCCAGCTCCTGGATGATCTTGCCGTTGCCGCGGACCGGACCGTCGAGCCGCTGGAGGTTGCAGTTGACGACGAAGGCGAGGTTGTCGAGCCGCTCCCGCGCCGCGATCGCCAGCGCGCCCAGCGTCTCGGGCTCGTCGCACTCGCCGTCGCCCACGAAGGCCCAGATGCGCGAGTCGTCCGTGTCCTTGATGCCGCGGTCGCGCATGTACCGGTTGAACCGCGCCTGGTAGATCGCCGCGAGCGGGCCGAGGCCCATCGAGACCGTCGGGAATTCCCAGAAGTCGGGCATGAGCCGCGGGTGGGGATAGGAGGAGAGCCCCCCGCCGCCGACCTCGTGGCGGAACCGATCCAGCTGATTCTCGGTCAGCCGCCCCTCGAGGAAGGCGCGCGCATAAATGCCCGGCGACGAGTGGCCCTGGAAATAGATGTGATCGCCCGCGCGGCCCGCCTCCTTGCCCCGGAAGAAGTGGTTGAAGCCGACTTCGTAGAGGGTCGCGGCCGAGGCGTACGTCGCGAGGTGGCCGCCGATGCCGGCGTCGCGGTGGTTGGCCCGGATGACCATCACCGCCGCGTTCCACCGGATGATGCGGCGGATCTCCTTCTCCATCGCCGCGTCCCCGGGGTACGGAGCGTCCTCCGAGGCGGGGATCGTGTTGACGTAGGGGGTCTGGACGAGCGCGGGGAGGTTGAGCCCGCCCCGCTGGGCGCGGTCGACGAGGCTCTCGAGGATGAACCGCGCCCGCGCCTCGCCGTAGGCGCGCATCAGGCCGTCGAACGCCTCCAGCCACTCGCGCGTTTCGGCCGGATCGATGTCGCGGGTCCCCGACGGCGGACCCACGATGTGCATCGTGTGGCGGTCGACCTTGAGCTGAAGGGACTCCGGAGTCATGAGCCCTTCATAGTGGCACAAGAGGGGAACATGGGCAAGGGGGAGCCCGGAGCCAATGGAAAGCAGGAATCAAGAATCAAGAATCAAGAATCAGGAATCAGGAATCAGGAATCAGGAATCAAGGGATGGACGACGAATGCGTCGCGGAAATGAGTCGCAGCTATTTTTTTGCCGGCAGCAGCCGGAAGCTGTCGATGAGCATCGAGGCTTCCGACGTCACGAGGGGGTGCTCACGCTGGTGACCCCAGGTGATGAGCTGGTACGCCACGCGCGGCGAGGCGTGGATCCAGTATTTGTAGATCAACGGAATCTCATCGATGGTGGCGTAGATTACGAGACTTATGCCTCGGGCCCCGTGGAAAGTCTCGGGCCCCTCCTCGAGCACGCGCATGTCCGCCGCGGCCTTGGCGAGGTTGGCCTTCACGACGCCCACCAGGATTTCCTGGGTGACCTTGGAGCCCTCGGGCAGCGGCTCGGCGATCACCAGGAAATAGGCCTCGGGCTTCGCCCTGAGGAATCCCACCGTCGCGATGGGATTCAACTTCTTGACGTCGGTCTTGACCCAGGGATGGTGCGGCTTGACCGAGAAGTGAAGGTCCTCAAAGACCGTCGGGACGACCGGCTGCCCCTCCGCGGCGCGGGCCGTGGCGGATCGGTCCAAGGCCTGCTTGAAACCCTGCAGCAAGCCGAAA
>DATHFI010000143.1:0-2146 GCA_035490275.1 Planctomycetota bacterium | reverse complement strand
GAGTTCTTCATGCTCAACGCCAATGCCGCCAACTGGGCCACGGACGTGACTTCGCCCATCGCGCCGTTCACGGTCCAGGTACGCGAGGAGGACTTCGATGCCGCCGCGGCGGTGATCCGCGAGGCGCTCGACCGGATTCGTGAAACGCCGAAGCCGGATTCCGGTCGAAAGAATGCAACATGAACCGATCCCTGGCGCTGGGGGTGCTGATCGGAGCCGCCGTCGGGGTGATCGCCGGCGCCATCTACGGCCGGACCCATCGGGTCCACCACTCCGAAACCGCGCCGCCGCCGATCGCCGCTCCCCCGCCGCTCGCGATTCCTCCCCCGCCCCCGGTCCACGATCCCGAAGTGGACATCCTGAGGAAGCGCCTGGCGGAAGCCGAGGCGGCTCTCGCGGCGAAGGAGGCGCCCCCTCCCCCGATCGCCCCGCCGGCGCCTCCGGTCGAATCGGAGAAGGTCGTCGCCGCGAAGCTCGCCGAGCGATTCGCCCGCCTCGCCGAAATGGGCCTCGGCGCGTTCGCCGATCCCGACTTTCGAAAGCTGGTCGACGAGTTCAAAAAACGCGGCGACAAGGGGATCGAAGATCTCGGCGCCAGGCTTCGGCGCGCTGAATCGGCGGGGGAACGCTTCCTCGCCGGAGCATTGCTGGAGAGTCTGGCGGATCCGGCGGCGATTCCGGCGCTCAGCGAATCGCTCGGAAAGGACGAGGACGGGCTGGTGCGCCGGATGTCGTCCCACGCGCTCGCCATGATCGGAACCGAGGCCGCGCTCCCCGCCCTACGGACCGCAATGACCTCCGACAAGGAATGGGGCGTGAAGGTCAACGCCGCCTACGGGGTCGCCAAGCAGGGCCAGGCTGACGGCGCCCGGGCGCTGGAAGAGGCCTATTTTTCCAAGGAAACGCCGGCCGAGTACCACGCGGTCGTCTTCGGCGCGCTCGCCGATATCGCCGCTCCGTCGAGCGCCCCCCTCTTCCGCAGGGTTCTCGCGGAATCGACCGAAATCGGTTACCTCCTCGGATCGATCGGCGCCCTGCAGAAGATGAAGGACACGGCGTCCGTCGCCGAATTGAACCGCGTCGCCACGACCTCTTCGTATCCCCAGAACGTCCGCGAGGCGGCGAAAAAGGCCGCCGAAGCCATCGCGAAGTGACGAGTCAGAACGAGGAATCAGGAATCAAGAATCAGGAATCAGGGTGCCGATTCCACGCATCACGTTTCCGCCAGACCGTTGTTCCCCGCGCCCGCATCCGCAATGTTATGATCGGCCCACGGGAAGGTGGCGGTCGATTCCACGGTTGACGGTGCGGCGGAGACCCAGCATGGCCCCGACGGCGGTCGACAAGTCCCCGCGGCGGATCCGCGAGATGTTCGACCTCATCTCGCCGAGGTACGATTTCCTCAACCACCTCCTGAGCCTGAACACGGACGTGCTCTGGCGGCGCCGCGCCGCCGAGCGGTGCGGGCCCGCCCTGAAGGAAAGCGAATCGCATCCTTCAGGGCAGGCCGTGAAGGGTGGCGAAGCCTCTCCTTCAGGGCCGGTCTCGAAACGAGTCCTCGACGTCTGCTCCGGCACGGGGGACCTTGCCCTGGAGCTCCGCCGCCGCTGGGGCTGCGAAGTCGTGGGGACCGATTTCGCCTTCCGGATGCTGAGGCGGGCGCGGATCAAGGGCGGCCGGACCCCGGGCCTCCGCTTCCAGCAGGCCGACACGCTGCATCTCCCTTTTCGCGACGCGACCTTCGACGCCTGCACCGTCGCCTTCGGACTTCGCAACGTCGCCGACATGAATGCAGGAATTCGCGAGATGGCCCGCGTCGTAAGACCTGGTGGCCGGGTGGTGATTCTCGAATTCGCCACGCCGCCGTCGCGACTCCTCCGGCGCGGCTATCTTTTTTATTTCACGCGCGTCCTGCCCGCGATCGGCGAACTGATCGCCCCGGCGCGCCGGGGCGCGTACCGGTACCTGCCCGACTCGGTCGCCGCCTGGCCGGGGCCGGAGGAGCTGAAGGCCGCCCTCGAGCGGGCGGGCCTCGTGGAGGCGGGATTCGAGCGGCTGACCTGCGGCGTCGCGGCCATCCACTTTGGAACGCGCCCAAATGGCGCCGGCGCCCGGAAAAAGCAGGGTCCTGACAGGCGGTGGTGAT
>DATHFI010000142.1:0-7504 GCA_035490275.1 Planctomycetota bacterium | reverse complement strand
GATGAAGGACATCGACGAGGCGATCAAACGGGAGTCCTCGAACGCCCTTTACCATCGGCAAAAGGCGGAGGCGATGTACGAGGTGGGCGTCTACGCGCTCTATCGCGGCGATCCGCCCCTCGACTGGTACGCGGGGGCCGTGAAGGAATTCGAGGAGACGGCCCGGCTCGAGCCCGCTTTGGCCCCGATCATCGAGGCGGGACTCAAGACCTGCCGGGACCGCGCGGGCGGGGCGGCCGCCACCACCCCCGAGCCCGGCATCGTGTGGGCGAAGACCTTCGAGCTCGGGCAGCGGGAGGCCCAGATCCGGCGCGTGCCGATCTGCTTCTACGTGTCCGGAGGAGCCGGGTGAGAAGGCTGCCGGTTGATGGAGGCATCAACCCTCGTCGATCCTCGGGCCATCGTGGCCACGGAGGATTTCGTTCCGGTGGTCGCGCACGGTCCCCTCGAGCACGGCACCTACCAGGCGGAGGAGGACGGCCGCAAGGTGGCGCGGTGCCGGCTTTACAGGAACCTGGAGTGCGTCGAGCACCAGAATACGCACGAAGCGCTGAAGGCGTACCTCAAGGATCCCCGGTTCCGGATTCCGATCATGATCTGGATCGATCCCGAGGGGAAAGAGATCCACCGGCGGTACGGCTGGCGTCGCCCCGAGGAATTCCTCTCCGACCTCCGCAAGGCCGAGGCCAAGGTCCCCGGCCCTCGACGGTCGAGGGCGGAGGCCCGGGCCCTCCTGAAGTCGCTGGACGAGGCGCTCGCGGCGCAGGCGGCCCAGCGGTACGCCGAGGCGACGGCGAAGTTCGAGGAGGCCGGCCGGCCCGAGGTCGAGGTCATCCGGCGCGAAGCGAAGGCGGGTCTCGAGTCGATCCGCAAGCTGGGCGAGGAGATGCTGGCGTCGGCGCAAGTCTCGCTGAAGTCGGGGAGCGTCCGGCGGGCGCGGCCCACCCTGGAACTCCTGGTCCTGGAATTCCCGGCCTTCGACTCCGGACGGCAGGCCGCGGAACTGCTCAAGACGCTGCCCAAGTGAGGATCCGGAACGCACCATGGCCAAGGCCTACGTCAACCCGGACGAGCTGCGCCGTTTCGCGATGGAGCTGAAGCGCTTCAATAACGACCTGAAGGCGGAGCTTTCCGGGATCCACCACAGCTTCGTCAAGCTGGGCGAGACGTGGCAGGACCAGGAGCACGCCAAGTTCGCCGAAGTGTTCGACCAGATGGTGCGGGCGCTTTCCAAGTTCGCGGACGCCGCCGACAAGCACATCCCCTTCCTCCTCCGGAAGGCGGAGCGCATCCAGGAGTATCTCGACCAGCGGTGATCCCGAGCGGAAGGCGTCCAATAGAGGCAGCCTTCAGCCGACAGCGCTCAGCACGGAAGCTTGGGAAGCGGGAAGCCGACAGCTGTCAGCCGAAATTCGGAAGCGGGAAGCCGGAAGCCGTCAGCCGGCAGCTTCAGAGAGTCAGGAATCCGATGGGTCACGGATCCGCCGACATCGAATCCGCCGAGGTGGTCAAGGAGTTCCGCAACTGCCTCGTGGAATTCGACCGCCGCTGCCGGAACGCCCTGATCGGCGTCGACGCCGAGGTCAAGCGCACCGTGGACTGGCTCCGATCCCAGCAGCTCCCCACGTGCGAGCGGCAGGTCCGCAAGTGCGAGGAGGCGGTCAACCGGGCCATGAGCGAGTACCTGGACGCCGGGTGGCGTTCCTCCTACACGGGGAAGACCAGCCGCGTCGAGGAGTTGAAGGCGCTCCACAGGGCCAAGCGGCGGAAGGAGGAGGCGGAGACGAAGCTCGCCGCCGTCCGGCGCTGGACCAACGTGCTGGACCAGACGATCGGGAAAATGTCGGCGCCGTGCAACACCTTCGGGATCCTCCTCGATCACCTGACCCCGAGGGCGCTCGCGCGGCTCGACCAGATGCTCGACAACCTGGAGGAATATTTCCGGGCCAAGCCCCAGGAGTCGACGTGAGCGACAAGGGCAGCAACAGCGACATCATGACGAAGGCGCTGAAAGACCTTCTCGTGCACTGGGAGCGGGCGGGCGGCGCGTGGAGGGACAAGGCCCGCGTGGAATTCGACAAGGACTACCTCCAGGAACTGCTCCCCTCGGTCCGCGCGGCCTCCAACGCCGCCAAGCAGATCGAGGTCCTCCTCGATCGGGTGAGAAGTGAGGTCACGTGATGCGCATCCGGCGGATTGCCGATCGCTGATTGCCGATTGCTGAGTGCCGAAAGCTGACTAAATGATTCCGTACGACCTTGATGCAACGCGAGCCCGCGCCGCCGCCCTCCGGCTGCGGCTCGCGGAGCTGCTCCGCGCCCGCGAGGAGGCCCTGCTGACCTTCGGACGGCAGCGCCGCCTCGGCGAGCAGGCCTCGCAGGAGGCCGGCGCGCGGTCCAAGCAGGAGCGGGAGGTCGGCCTGCAGCGGATCAAGGCCCGGCTCGCGCTGGAGCGGGACCGGACCGCCGCCCGGCACGCGAGGAACGTCTCCCGGGTCGAGCGCGCTTTCTCCAACGCGTGTTCGCGCACCCGGCAGCGGCTCCGGACCTCCCTCGACAAGCTGGAGCAGGAGGAGCGCCGCGTCCGGGACCTCGCGCTGAAAAACCTGGAGGAGGAGTTCCGGGAACTCGAGCTCAAACTGGCGGGTCAGCTGGCGGAGACCGGAACGCTCCTGGCCGAGGCGGAGGAACTCGAGAGAACCATCGATCGGGTCCTGGCCGATTTGGGGGCCGCCGGCCGGGAACGTGGAATCGCGGCCCCCGTCGGGGAAGCTCGTTCGCACGAAGCCGTGGCGCGCGACGCCAGGGAGAGCCTCCTTCGGATCCGCAAGAACCTGGGAGCCCTCTGGCGCGACACGGGATTCCGGATGTTCCGCCTCGCGCCGCTCCCGCTCGTGGCCTTTTTCCTGCTGATCGCGATCGCCGGGGGCGCCTACGCGGTGTGGAACTGGCGCCCGGCGCCGATCGAGGTCGTGGGCGGGGTCGCGGCCGCTTCCTGGATCGCCCTCCTGGTGGCGCTCGCATTATTTCGGCGAGGGGTGAGCCGGAGGATCGGAGGGAACATCGCGTCGCTCTCGGACGACGTGAAAGCGACTCTGCGCCTTCTCCGCACCCACGAGGCCTCGGAGGAAAAATCGGGGGCCGAGAGCAAGAACATGCTGGTGGACGAGAAAATCCGCCTCGGGGCGGAGATCCAGGACAAGTACCGCGAGGAGGTGGACCAGCAGCAGCAGTCGGAGCGGTCCAAACTCGAAGACCTGTCCGGGCGGCAGGAAATGCTGCTCCGCGGCGTGGACCGGCGACGGGAACGGAATTTCTGGGAGTCGGAGTCGCGGGCCGCGGCGGACGAAATGGCCCTTCACGACCAGGCCAAGACCGAGCTGGAGCGCCGGACCGGCCTCCATTCGGGGGCGGGCGAGGATCTCTCCGGCAAGGAGCGCCGGGAGCTGGAGCGGCTGGGGACGGAGTGGAAGCGCCTCCTGGAGGAGTTCTCCCGCAATACGAAGGAGGCTCGCGAGATGGCCGCGGGCCTGAATCGCGCCTGGTCCGACCCGTCGTGGGAGGACCCGAAGCTGCCGTCCGAATTCCCCAACGCGGTCTACCTGGGCGACGCACGGATCGACTTGAAGACGCTCGCGGGTGGAATGGAGGGCGATGAGCTCTTCGCCTACCCGTCCGACAGCAAGGTCGCCATTCCCCTGGTGCTCAACTACCCGGCGAAGGGATCCCTCCTGCTCAGCGTGGATCCGGGGAGCCGGGGCCGCGCCCACGAGGTGCTCCTCGGAACGATCCTGCGCGTCCTGAGCTCCTTCCCGGCCGGGAAGGCGAAGTTCCTCCTGGTCGATCCCGTCGGGCTCGGCCAGAGCTTCTCGGCGCTGATGCACCTGGCCGATTTCGACGAGTCGCTCGTCGGCGGCCGGATCTGGACCGAGCCCTCCCACATCGAGAAGAAACTCCTGGAGCTGACGGAGCATCTCGAGAAAGTCATCCAGAAGTACCTCCGGAACCGCTACGCCTCGATCGCCGAATACAATCCCGAGGTCGGGCCGCTGGCCGAGCCGTATCGGTTCCTGATCGTGTCGGACTTCCCCTCCGGATTTACGGAGCTTGCCCTCGAGCGCCTGGGGAGCATCGTCGCGAGCGGGGCTCGGTGCGGCGTGTACACGCTCATCCTGCACGACGCGCGGCAGAAACTGCCGGCGTCCATCCCGATGGCGAGGCTCCAGCAGGGCAGCCTCGTCTTCAACGCCGCGGGCGGCGGCCTCACGCTGGCCGACGACGTCCTCCAGGGAAGCGTCCTCGCGACCGAGGCGCCTCCGGCGGCGGAGCGGCTGACCTCGCTCCTGACTTCCATCGGGCGCCGATGCGCCGAGGCGAACCGCGTGGAGGTCCCGTACGAGGTCGTGGCCCCGAAGGACGACCAGTGGTGGAGCCAGAGCACCGAGAAGGGCATCCGGGTGCCCCTGGGGCGGGCCGGCGCCGATCGGCTGCAGCATCTCGACCTGGGTCGGGGCACCGCCCAGCACGCGCTCATCGCGGGGCGGACGGGCTCCGGCAAATCCACGCTCTTCCACGTGATGATCACGAACCTGGCGGCGTGGTACGGGCCGAGGGAGCTCGAGTTCTACCTGATCGACTACAAGAAGGGCGTCGAGTTCAAGACGTACGCGGTCCACGGACTGCCGCACGCCCGGGTCGTCGCGATCGAGAGCGACCGCGAATTCGGCTTGAGCGTCCTCCAGCGGCTCGATCGGGAGTTCGCCCGGCGCGCCGAACGTTTCCGCAAGGCGGGCGTGCAGGATTTCGCGGGTTATCGCCGCGAGGGCGCGGGGGGCTACTTACCCCGGATCCTCCTGATGATCGACGAATTCCAGGAGTTCTTCACGGAGGAGGACGCGATCGCGCAGGAAGCGGCCCTGCTTCTCGACCGGATCGTCCGCCAGGGGCGCGCCTTCGGCGTCCACGTGATCCTCGGCTCGCAGACGCTGGGCGGCTCGTACACGCTCGCGAAGGCGACGCTCGGACAGATGGGGATCCGGATCGCCCTGCAGTGCAACGAAGCCGATTCGTACCTGATCCTGAGCGACGACAACGCGGCGGCGCGTCTGCTTTCGCGTCCCGGCGAGGCCATCTACAACGACATGTCGGGGATGGTGGAGGGGAACAATCCCTTCCAGATCGTGTGGCTCTCGGACGACGCGCAGGAGCGCTACCTGCTGAAGGCCCGCGACCGGGCGCAGAGCGAGGGGTGGCAGCCCGAGGAGCCGATGACGGTCTTCGAGGGGAACGTGCCGGCCGACATCCGGAACAACGCGGCGCTCCGGAAGCGAATCGAGGCGCCGGCGATTCCGGGCGACGAAGACGGGACCGTGGCGTGGATCGGCGAGGCCAACGCCATCAAGGGTCCCACGGAAATGCGTTTCCGGAAGCAGGGGGGCGCCAACCTGCTCATCATCGGCCAGCAGCGGGAGGCGGCGCTCGGCGTCGTCCTTTCCTCCGTGATCAGTCTCGCGGCGGCGCAACCGCCCAAGGGGGCGCGCTTCGTGATCCTCGACGGCACCCCGCCCGAGCTCGGATCGGGCGCGCGACTCGGGCAGGTGGCCCGGGCGATTCCGCAGAACGCGGACATCGTCGAGTACGCGCGCTCTTCCGACGTCATCGAAGAGCTCGACGCCGAGGTCAAGGCCCGCCAGGAGGGGAGCGCGAAATCGGCGGCGCCGGTTTTCCTGGTCATCTGCGGACTCGAAAGATTCCGGAAGCTCCGCCACGCCGACGAATTCGACATGTCCGGGGACGAGGGCAAGGCCTCGCCCGGCAAATGCCTGACCAACGTGCTCACCGAGGGGCCCGCGCAGGGGGTTCACTCGATCGTGACGTGCGATTCGCTCAACAACGTCAACCGCGCCTTTACCCGAAAGACGCTGCGGGAGTTCGACATGCGGATCCTGTTCCAGATGAGCCCCGCCGATTCCTCGGAGCTCATCGACATGCCGACCGCCGCGAAGCTCGGCCTGCACCGGGGGCTCCTGTACTTGGAGCAGGAGGGGACCCTTGAGACGTTCCGCCCGTACGGCCTGCCCGATCCGGAGTGGCTGGAGGAGGTGCGCCGGGCGCTGTCGGGGCGGCCCTTGAGGAGCGTTCCTCGATCAGAGTGAGGTACGGGGGCCGGTGCAGTTGCGAGATTCCAGATCCCAGACCCCAGCTTCCTGAAGTATCCAGCTTCGAGTTCAAAAGCCCGGTGTCGACCTGATACACTCTTTGATTCGGGCTTGAAACTCGCAACTTCGGAAAGCGGGGATCTGGGATCTTGAATCTGGAAACTGATCCACAGCCGAGGGAGACTTGCATCAAGTGCGCGCGATTCCACTTCTGCTGGTTCCATTCGTTCTCGGCCTGGTCGCGCAGGACGCGCCGGCGCCCCGGCCCTCCAAGGGGAAGGGCGGGAAGCCGGGCACCTTCCCCGATGAAACGATCAAGGTCGGCGAGGAGACGCGCGCATTCAAGCTCGTCGTGCCGCCGGATCTCGACGCGACAAAGCCGGTCCCGCTCCTCTTCGTCTTTCACGGCATGGGGGACAGCAAGGACTTCATTTGCCGGTACAGCGGATTTGAGGAGCTCGCGCCGAAGGAGGGGTTCATCGCCGTCTTCCCCGAGGGGAAGGACAAGCGCTGGGCCCTCAGGCCGGGCGAGGAGAACATCGACATCAAGTTCTTCGACTCGCTCTTCGCGCACGTGACATCGCACTACAACGTGGATTTCAACCGGGTCTATCTCACCGGCATGTCGATGGGGGCCTATTTCAGCAACTGCCTCGCGTCGCAGAGGTCGGACAAGGTCGCGGCGATCGCGCCCCATTCGGGAGGCCTGGGGGCGCTGGCCTTCACGGGGGTCAAAGCGAAGCGGAAGTACGCCGTCCTGGTCGTCCACGGGGACGAGGACCGGATCGTGAAGGTGGAGGAGGGCCGGAAGTCCAGGGAGGTGTACGCCAGGGAAGGGCACGCGGTCGATTACCTGGAAATCAAGGGGTTGGGCCATGCCTGGGCCGTGAAGGAGGACATCACGGCGAAGATGTGGAAATTTTTCATGGCCCATCCGATTCGGTAGATCTTCCCCCCGCCGACCCATCTATAATGGTCCACCAGTTCCAAGGCTCCGGCCCCTAACGGGGCCAACACGGGGTAAACTTCTCGGAAGGAAGGAGACGCCGATGGCCACCACCGGGGGCAAGACGTACGGCCGAAGCGCGGCCACAGACGCGAGCCGCAAGAAGATCGAGGCCAACATCGCCGAGGCGGGATTCGACGACCTGACCGGTCCGATCGCCAAGGAGATCGCGGCCCTGCTCCTGGCGTCGCCCGTCCGCGTCTACCTGAGGGACCCGCTCACCAACGAACTGTACTGTCGTTTCACCGACGCCAAGGGCGCCCGGGAACGGCGTGTGCCCGCCGACACCTCGAACGTCGTCGGGTATTCCGCCATGCAGAAGATGAAGGGATACGCGTGGA
>DATHFI010000141.1:0-5707 GCA_035490275.1 Planctomycetota bacterium | reverse complement strand
TCCTCGGGCCATCCGAGGGTTCCGTCCCCCACCCGGAACCGGATCCCCGTGAATCCAGACTGCTCGAGGCGCCGCTGCGCCTCGGCGGCCAGCGTGGGGAGACGCTCGACCGTGGTGACCCGCGCGCCGAGCGTCGCGAGGATGGCGGCCTGGTAGCCCGAGCCCGTGCCGACCTCGAGCGCCCGCTGGCCCGGCGCCACGTCGAGTTCCTGGGTCATGAGCGCCACCATGTACGGCTGGGAGATCGTCTGTCCCTCCGCGAGGGCGAGGGGCCGGTCCTCGTAAGCCGATTCCGCGTCCGCCGGCTTCACGAAGAGGTGGCGCGGCACGGTCCGGAAGGCCTCGAGGACCCGGGGATCCCGGATGCCCTTCTTCTCGAGCTGTTCCCGGACCATCCGCTCGCGCTCGGGGGCGTAGTCCAGCGTGATCACGGGGCGGCTCCCTCCGACATCCGGCTCACCTTGAGCTTGAGCACCTTCTTCGTGTCGTCGGTGATGCGCACGTCGTCCGCGAGGCGGTATCCCACGACCCAGAGGATCCGGCTCTTGTCGCTCACGAGGGGCACGCGATCCCTCATCGTCTTCGGGACCTTGGCGTCGATGAAGAACTTCTTGAGCTTGGTGCGCCCCCGGGCCCCGAGCGGGTTGAAGGTGTCCCCCATCTTGCGGACCCGGACCATGAGCGGCCCCTGGATCTTGTCGAGGTCGAGGATCTCCTCGGTGTAGTCCTTGTTCTTGATGTAGTCCTTCAGGCCGATGATCTTGCCCTCGAGCACTTCCGCGTCGATGCGGATGCTGAGCTTCTTGATGACGGTCGAGCCCGGCACCTTGAGTTTCTGGCCCGCGAACCGGAGAGGCGGCGGCGCCTCCTTCGGCCGGTAGATCTTCAGCACGTACGACTCGCGGCGCGCCTCGAGCCCCTTGGGGAGCCGGATCGCCTTCGCGTAGCCCTGCTCGCCGCAGAGCGAGATGATCTCGAGGTAGTGCTCGAAGTTCAGGTGCGGCAGGGTTCCGAGGACCGCGCGGACCGCCTTGTCGATGATGAGCGTCTTGATCGCCGGCGGCAGCTTGGCGAATTCCTCGACCGAGAGGCACACCTCGTCTTCACCGCCGAGCATCTTCGTGTTCTCGTAGACCTCGTCGGCGATTTCGCGCAGGAGGAGGTAGAACGAGCCCGCGGTCTGTCCGAGCTTCACGAGGGCCGTCTTGACCCGCGGGTTGAATTCCTTCTCGATCGTCGGAATGAGCTTCCGGCGCAGGCGGTTCCGGGTGAGCGACACGTCCGCGTTGGTGGCGTCGGTGCGGAATTCGAGCCGGCGGTCCTTCAGGAAGGATTCGATTTCGAACCGCTCGATCTCGATGAGGGGCCGCACCACGTACAAGTCGTGCTTCTTGGAGAGCCGGCGGATCGGCGCCATTCCCTTGAGGCCGCGCAGGCCCGTGCCGCGGATGATCCGGTGGAGGATGGTCTCCGCCTGGTCGTCGAGGTTGTGGCCGAGGGCGATTTTCAGGCCCTTGTCCTCCGCGCCCAGGCCGAGCGCCGCCTCGCGCAGCCAGGCGTACCGCGCCTTGCGCGCCGCCTCCTCGAGGGAGAGGCCCTCCGCCTTCCGGAGCGCCTTGACGTCGGCCGACCCCCGGTGGAACGGGAGCTGGAGCTTCTCGGCGAGGCCCTTCACGAAGGCCTCGTCGGCGTCCGCCTCTTTTCCGCGGAGCCCGTGGTTGAAATGGGCGATGTGGATCTTCCAGCCGAGCTCCTGCATCTCGTTGATTTCCTTCAGGATCATCAGGAGCGCCACCGAATCGGGTCCGCCCGAGACCGCGCAGAGGACGGTCTCCCCCTTGCGGATGAGGTCGTATCCTTCAATCGTGAGGAAGGCCTTGCGGAGGATGTTCATCGCCACAGCCGGATTATAGAAGAGTGTCCCCGCTTTTCAGTAGCTGTTGGCGGGTTGGAAGCGAATTCGGACGACGATGACCGATGACAGATGACGGATGACGGCCGGCTGACAGCTGTCATCGGTCAGCGGTCATCCGTCATCGGCCCGCTCTCAGCGGGCCCGCTTCAGATGCTGAAAGTAAGGTGATTTATCCTTTTCGTAAACGAGCTTGCCGTTCACGAAGGTCAGTTCGACGTAGGTCCGGTAGTCGAGCGGGTCACCGTCGAGGACGATGACGTCCGCGTCCTTGCCTTCCTCGAGGCTGCCGACGCGCGAGTCCACGCCCAGCACTTCCGCGGCGGTGAGCGTGATCGCCTCGAGCGCCGTCTTTGCATCGAGGCCGCCCCGGACCGCGAACGCGGCTTCGAGGGGCAACATCTGCAGGTCCCGCCCCGCCATTCCCCCCGTGTCGATGCGTTCCTGGAGCGGGACGACGGCGAATTTCACCCCGGCCTTCCGGAGGATCGCCGCCTGCTCGATCGAGCTCCCCGAGAGCCGGTTGGACCGCTTGTCCGGGAGGCGCCGCCGCCGCGGGGCGATGACGCAGGCGCAGCGGGCCCGGCCGATCTCCTCCGCCATCGTCCAGGCCTCGTCGGCGTCGAGGAGGACGGCCCGGAACCGGAATTCATTCACGAGGGCGAGCGCCGAGGCGATTTCATCCGCGGAAGAGGCCGAGATCCTCGCGGGGACGTCGCCGCGCAGGACGCGGACGTACGGCTCCTGGCTCCCGGCGTACGGGGGCTGCTCGTTCGGGGCGAGCTTCCCCGCGGCCTTGCGCGATTCGTAGTCGCGGATCTTCTCGAGCGCCTCGCGCGCCTTGCGGAAGCTGTCGCGCATGTCGAGCCGCTGGACCGGGGTCGCCCGCACCCACGACGAGAGATTCACCGCCGCGGGCTCGACCACGAGCATCCCGTCGAGATCGCCCCAGGACATCTTGATCACCGCGCTCGTCCCGGCCGGGCCTTCGCTGCGGTCGCCGAAGATTCCTCCGCCGGTCTCGACGTAGGCCGAGGTGATCCCGCCCGCGAGGGCGAGCTTCATCGTCTCCTGGTACGGATCGAGGGAATCGGCGATCTTCTGGACGTTGCCGGGGGCGATCCCGAGGCCGCGCGCCGTGGCGGCCACGAAACCTGGAAGAACCGTTTTCCCGGTCACGTCGATCTTCTTCGTCCCCTCGGGCAGGTCGAGGTCGTTCCCGATCCGGTGGATCTTCGCGTCCTTGAAGAGGAGCGTCGCGCCCTTCAGCACGCCCTGCGTCATGGTGTGGACATTGCCGCCCACGAGGGCCGTGTAGATCGGGGCGCGTTCCGGGGTCGGCTTCGGAGTCTCCTGCCGCGCGCCGGACCCCGCCGCGGCGAAAATCGCCAGGAGGGCGAAAGCGATACGGTTCACGGAGTCACCTCGAACTCGACGCGACCGTCGATGAACACCATGAGGATTCTCGCGGTCCCGCAGAAAGGATCGCCGTCGAGGAGGAGAAGGTCGGCGTCCTTCCCCTTCTCGAGCGATCCCACGCGCTTGACGACTCCCGCGGCCTCGGCCGGCACGATCGTCATCGCGCGCAGGGCGACGGCGCGGTCCAGGCCGGCCTTCACGAGCAGGCTCACGCGGAAGAGGTGGTTATGGAGGAGGGCGAAACTGTCCCCTGGGGTGAAACCCACCGTGCATCCCGCGGCGATCATCTCGGCGACCGGGCTCGCCCGGATCATCGTGTCCGGGGCGTACGAGAGATCGGGCCGCAGGAGGACAAGTTCCTTCCGCGCCCCGAGCGCCTCGGCACCCCGCCAGAGGTCGAAGCCTCCGACGATGGCGAACTTCAGCGCGGGATCCTCGAAAGGCTTCAGGACCTGGCGGAAGTGGAGATATTCCGCGGGCGTCTGGATTTCCACGAGCCCCCGCAGTTCGCCCTTGAGGAACTGGACCAGGGGCGCCGTGCGGTCGTCGGGTTTCGCATCGCCGCCGCCCCGGCGGTCCTTCCACCGCTTGGCGCCGTCCAGGGCCAGGCGCAGCTGCTCCTTGGCCTGCGTATTTGCGTCGATGTCGATCCGGAGGTACGCCGGCGAGAGGAGCGACATCTGGTCCCGCGCGACGCCGCGCGGCTTGAACGCGACGGCTTGCCCGGAGAGCGGGCCACCGCTCGGATAGAGCGCGAGCGTGGTGAATCCGGCCCGGATCACGGGGCGGTAGCCGTCCAGCGAAGGGGTGAGCTCCTCGATCGCCAGGTGATTGGGTGCGCTGCCGGAGCCCGAGGGAGACCCGCCGATCCGCGTGTAGGGATGGACGAATCCCGGCATGACCACCTTGCCCGCGCCGTCGATGACCCGCGCCCCGGCGGGCACCGCGACATCGGCCCCGAGGGCCTCGATCTTCCCGTCCTTGAGGACGATCGTCCCGGACGCGATCTCGGGCCCCGACGCGGTCAGGAGGCGGACGTTCTTGATCGCGACCGGCCCGGGCGCCGGATCCTGGCCGAGCAAGGCGACTAAATACAGTATGTACAGGCTAAAGTGCATTTAGTAACGCCGCTTTTCCTTCGCCGTGTCGTAGACGACCTTCCCGCCGATCATCACCCAGGCCACGTAGTTTCGGGGATCGAGCGGATCCCCGGTGGTCAGGATCAGGTCCGCGTCCTTCCCCGGCTCGAGGCTTCCAAGCCGGTTGTCGATCAGGATCGCCTTCGCGGGCTCGATCGTGAGCGCCCGGATCGCGACGCGGGGATCGAGTCCGAGGCGGACGGCGAGCGTTCCCTGGAAGAAGAGGTCTTCCTGGGGCACGACCGGCGAATCGGTGTTGAGCGACAGCCGCTTCACGCCGGCCTCGGCGTACTTGGCGGCGATTCCGAGGATCTTGCCTTCGTCGAGCGGGAAGCGGAAGTCGAACATCCGCGGCCCTATGTTTGCCGGAATTTCCCGCTTGGCGAGTTCGGCCGCGACCTTGTAGCCGCCGAACTCCCCGTGGGAAACGATGCACGGGACCCCGTACTCGTCGTGGAACATCCGGACCGTGCCCATGACGTCTCGCGGATCGGCCGTGTGGATCAGGACCGGGTATTTTCGCTGGAAGAGACCCCGCATGAGCTCGAGGTCTTCGTGCTTCTCGGGCCGGATCTTGTTGAGGCCCTTTTCGAACGCGGTCCACGCGTCGTTGTAATCCCGTGCGCGGTCCAGGAGTTTCCGGAGCGACCACCACATGCCCATGCGGCTGGCGCCGAGATCGCCCCCGTGCCGCTCCGGGTTCCACGCCTGCGCCACCTTCATCGAGCCCGGGAATCGGACGATCAAGCTGTCGATCGTCGACCCGCCCGCGGTGTGCATGAGCGTCCCGAAGCCGCCCAGGTTCGTCCCGCTCCCGGGGATGTAATTCACCGTCGTGACGCCTCCCGCCACCGCCATCTTGAGATTCTCGTTGTCGGGTTCGATGGTCGGCCGCGTCGAGAGCTCGGGGTTCGTGGGGTTCACCATGTCGTTGATGTCGCGCATCGATCCGCCGATATGGCAGTGCAGGTCGATGAACCCGGGCATCGCCCACCGTTCGGTCGCGTCAACTACCGTCGCCCCCGGCGGGATCGGCACCTCCGACTCCGGCCCGATCTTCTCGATCCTGCCGCCCCGGACCAGGATCACCCCGCCGTCGATGACCTCGGGGCCCTTCTCGGCCGAGGTGAGGATCTTCCCTGCCCGGATGGCGATCAAATCGGACGCCCGGGGAGGAACCGGGCTCTCCTGGACGCCCGCGACCAGGGCCGTCGACAATAGGACCGCCAAGACCCGG
>DATHFI010000140.1:0-8374 GCA_035490275.1 Planctomycetota bacterium | reverse complement strand
AGCGTCGTCGGAACGAGCACGGAGAGCTTCACGCCGGGACGGGACTTTTTCATCTGTATCGGTGTCGTCCAGACATCCAGGGCGCCGCACGCAAAAAGTCGCTCGATGGCGGAAGCCAGGGATTCGCCCGTGGAATTGTCCAGGTTCGCCTCCAGCACATGGACGAAGTCCTCGGTGGCGGCGTCGGAGGGATCTGTTCCCTCCGGGTAGACGCCCACGGCGATTCCCACGCAGGCGTGGAGCGCGTCCCTGGCGTTTCAACCGGCGAAGGCGATCTCCAGGGTTCCCGTCGATCCGATCAGCGCGACAATTTCACCTTGCCGGGCGTCGCCATAGGTCTTGGAGAGACCCTTGATGCGCCGGTCCATCAGGCCGACGACGCAGTGCTTCGAATTCCGGATCGCCGCGCCCGGAATGTTCGTGATGAGATTGCCGAAGCGGTCGGAGGCGACCACGCGTCCCTCGAGGGCCCCATCATTGCGGCGATGTACCGGGTCCCAGTCGGCCTTTTTCAGGCTCCGGACCGCCGGGCCGAGTTTGGCCGGGTCGATTCCCAACGTGAGCCACCCGGCCACCGGGGCGAAAATGTCGCGTCCATGGAAGGTGTTCGAAATTTCCGGCCCCATGTACCGACGGTTCGTCACGGCGCGGAGCGATTGAACCCGGTCTCCGGATTCGAGGAGCGAAAGAAGTCCGTTGTCCGGCGCGAGAAACCGGTCGCGCTTCGATTCGCCGTACAGGATTTTTCTCCGGGTGCCGACGCCGGGGTCCACGACCCCCACGAACAGGGTTCCTTCGGGGAAATGGGGAACGGCGCTCTTGAGGCAGATGGCCCCTTCAAGAATCGATTGAGGCAGGATGTTGTGCGAGATGTCGACGATCCGCGCGTCCGGATTGATCGAGAGGATGACCCCCTTCATGATCCCGACGTAGGGGTCCGACGTCCCGAAATCAGTGAGAAGCGCGATGCAAGGGACGGGTCGCTTCATTTATTCTCTTTGGCGGGAACGCGGTCGACCTTGCGAATCTCCGTCTTCTTCGCGGCGCTCCAGGCCCTGTTGATGCGGCCGCTCTCCTCGGCGCCGAAGCCGTCGAAGATGAGCACGTCGGCGCCGCGGCGCTCCAGGACCGCGCGGGTCGCGCCCTTCGTCAGCGTCACCTTCTGATCGGCGGCCTCGCGCTCGGCCCCCTCGTGCTTCGCCAGGAGGAGGAGGGCGTACGCGTCGAAAAATTCCCTGGCGTCCTCCTCGGTGTCCCACGTCGTGAACCACACCCCGGCGAGGCCGCCCTTTTCGTTCTCGAAGATGTAGTACCGGTCGCCGTCCCAGCCTTCCGCGGCCTTCCTCCGGCCCCGGGCCGTGGCGATTTTAAACTCGTCGAGCACGAGCCGCGTGCCGAATTCCCCGTGGACGTTGTTGTAAATCGCCGTCCAGCCGCCCCCGATGATCTCCCCGAGCCCCTGCAAGGCCAGCTCCTGCGGATAATCACGTTCGGGCCCGAAGTACTTCATCGGATGGAGGATCTGCTCGGTCGAGGAGGGAAGGTCGGAGAAGGCCTTGGAGACCGCGCTCCAGTCGCCCTTGGCGCGATTCAGGACCTCGACGACGAAGTCGGCGCCGTACCCGTACGGGAACGTCAGCGTCTTCCGGAGGTAGGCCGGAAACTTCGCGGCCTCCTCGCCGAGTCCGCCGTCCTTGTAATCCTGGCTGATGATCTTCGAAACGGCGTCGAACTTGTCCTTGAATCCGTATTTCAGGCCGACCACCGTGGCGTCCCCTTCGACCAGGGACTGCACGGCCATCACGAGGTCGTCGTTCGTCTTCAGCTCCATGGGCAACGTGTTGAGATCGAAGTTCTGGTCCTGCGCGGCGTGGCACAGCTCGTGGATCAGCGTCACGTCGTGGAGATTGACCTTGATCCCGAACATTTCCAGGAGCTCGTCGTCGTCCGGCACGCCCTCGCCGGGCTTGATGAGGCGAAGCTCCTTCGTCTTCGGATGGTAGAAGCCGGCGATCGAGGCGCCGAGCAGTTCGATCACCGTCTGGTAGAGGTCGAGGTCCGCGGGAACCAGTCCGAAGTGGACGAGCGCCTTGCGGACCCGGTCCACCTCCTCGCGGGGGTGCTCCCGCTCCAGCTCCTTCTTGAGGAAGGCGAGCAGCTCCTCGCGGGTGTACGTGCCGACCGTCACTTCCTTGGTGAACTCGAGGCCGCGGAGCGCGGTCATCTCCTTCTGGAACACCTTGGTCCGTTCGGTCTCGGAAATCACTTTCTTCGGGGGAACGTCCTGGGGGATCGCCGGGACCTGGATCAGGAGGGCGATCAGGAGGGCGACGGGCAGACGGGTCATGCGTGCTCCGATGAGAGGGCCGTGAGGCGGGGTCCGGAATTCAATTGAATCTCCGGTCCGATTTTGTTAACAGGGCCGCTATTGTCGGGGGGCGGGAAACGCATGTCAAGGTCCGCGCCGGCCGTTCGGACGCGGGACCGCCGCCTTCGCGAGGAGATCTGGACCTCGCGCCTGGCCTGCGGGCTCCGGGCCCTCGTCGTTCCCAAGCCCGGCATCTCCAAGAAGATCGCCGTCTTCGCGACCCGCTACGGATCGATCGACCTGGTCTTCAGCCCCGCCCCGGGGGCCGCGCCCGCGCCGACCCCGCCGGGCATCGCGCACTTCCTCGAGCACCAGCTCTTCAAGAAGCAGGATGTCGACGTCCTCATGGAATTCGGCCGATTCGGGGCCTCCTCCAACGCCTTCACCGACTACACCACCACCAACTACTACTTCAGCGGGATCGAGCGGTTCGAGGAGAGCCTCGACCTGCTCATCCGCCTCGTCTACGCGCCCCATTTCACCGACGACGGGGTCGCGAAGGAGAAGCTCATCATCGAGCAGGAACTCCGGATGTACGACGACCAGCCCGACTACCGGATCTACAAGAACCTCATGGCGGCCCTCTACCGCGCGCATCCCGTCCGGATCGACATCGGCGGCTCGGTCGAGACGATCCAGAAGATCGACACGCAACTTCTCGCGTCCTGCTACCGCCGCTTCTACCACCCGGCGAACATGTGGTTCGTGGCCTGCGGCGACCTCGATCCCGCCGCGGTTTTCCGGCAGCTCGAGAAGGCGCTCCCGCCCGGCCGGTTCGCGGACGCGACCGATCCCATCGCGCGGTCCTATCCCGAAGAACCCCCGGAGCCCGGCCGGGACATCGTGCGCGAATCGGCGGTCGTCTCCCGGCCCCGGGTCCTCCTCGGGTTCAAGGATCTCGATCTCGCCGGTCCGCTGCTGGATCGGGAGCTGTCCACCTCCGTGCTTCTCGACAACCTGTTCGGCCCCACGAGCGACTTTCACGCGAAGTGGTACCGGAAGGGGCTCATCGACGAGACCTTCTCCGCCTCGTACACGGCCGAGGCCGAGTTCGGATACACCCTGATCGGCGGAGAGACGGATGAGCCGGAGCGGCTGGCCGAGGAAGTCCGCAAGGAACTCCGCCGGGCGACGCGGGCCCGCCTGAAGCGACGCGACGTGGATCGCTCCCGTCGCAAGCGGATGGGCCGCTACCTGCGGTCATTCGACAGTCCCGACGGGATCGGATTCATGGTGCTCGGGTTCTCGATGAAGGGACTCAACGTCTTCGAATTCCCCGCGGCCCTCTCGCGGCTCACGCCGGGCCGCCTCGAGGAGCGGCTCCGGTCCCACCTGCGGGAAGATCGCGCGGCCGTCTCGATCATGGAGCCGAAAAGGAACTGACATGAGAAACGCGCCCCCAGGCCGTCCTGGACCGTTCCGGGGTCCGCCGGGCCCCGCGCCGCGGGGACCCGGGGGTCGCCCCTACCGGCCGAAACCCGCCGCCAACAATCCGCTCCCGCTGATCCTCGGAATCGGAGGCGGCGTGCTCGCCCTCGTCCTGGTCCTCGTCGTCATGTCGTCGGGGAACAAGGAGCCCGCGCCGGTCGAGACCGCGCCTCCGCCGGAGGCCGCTCCGCCCCCGCCCAAGCCGGTCGACGTCTCGGGCCTCGAGCGCGAGGGACACAAGTATTGCGACGAGGGGCTGGCCGTGATCAGGTCCCTGGAATCGAAGATCGCCGTCGACGCGAACACGCTCTCCAATGTCGAGAAGGCCCAGCTCAAGGCGGACCTGAAAAAGGGGATCGACCTGATCCATAAGGGGCTGGGATTCATCAACGAGGCCAACGAGAAATCGGGCCGCGGATACGATTTGAACAAGTACATCCAGGCGCTCAAGCTCGCGTCGAACAAGTACAACGGACTCGGGGGCTCGAACTAGCCGCTCTTTTTTTCCGGAGCTTCGGGCTCGGGTGAGGGCGCCCCGGGGGTTCCATTCCCGCCGGCCGCGCCCCGCGAGGGATCGAACGGCGCGGCGCCCTTGTATTCCGGGTCGGAGGGATCGGGACCCGGGAGCCCGGCGGAAGGGGAGGGCGGCGCGTGGCCCGGGGGATCGGGCTCCGAGGAGGAGGGGGGAGCCTTGAAATCGTCATCGTCCGGGATCTGCCGGACGATTTCGTCCTTCATGTCGGTGACCTGCCGCTTGAGCTTCCCGTACCACCTGCCGGCCTTGCGGGCGATGGAAGGGAGATCCCGCCCATAGATCACGATCGCGACGATCGCGACGATGAGCATTTCTTCGAAACCGATGCTGCCCATGCCTGAACTATCGTAGCTTCAGAGCTTCAAAAGCTCCAAAGCTTCAAATGAAGCTCTGAAGCCATGAAGCTCCTGAGTCCTGAAGCGACCATTGACGGCGGACGTTGGACGTTGGACGCGAAACGTCGAGCTTCGGGTTTTACTTCGGGTATCGGGCGGCGTCAAATGGACGAAGCGGTGGGAGCCGGCATGGACGCGGAACGCGTGGTGAGGTTCCAGAAGGGCGAGGAGACCGCCTTCGAGGACCTTGTCCACCACCACATGCGGGACGCGTACGGGTTCTGCCTGCGGTTGACGGGCGATCCGTCCGGCGCCGAGGAGCTTTCCCAGGACGGATTCGTGCTCGCGTATCGCCATCTGAAGGAATTCCGGGGGGAGTCGAGTTTCCGCACCTGGCTCTACAGGATCCTGCTCAATCTCCACCGGGACCGGATCCGCCGGCGGTCGCGGGAGGAGGCCCGGATCGACGTCCTGAAGCGCGGCGACGAACGACCTCATCCCGCCAGGCCGGCCGCGCCCGGGGCGGGGCAGGAGGCGGTCGAGCTCGAGGAGATCATCCGGCGCCGGGTCGCGGAATTGCCGGACCGCCAGCGCGAGGTCCTGGTCCTGCACGTCTACCAGGGACTGGACTACCGGGCCATCGCGGAAGCCATCGGGTGTTCGTACGACGACGTCAAGGTGAACCTCTCCCTGGCCCGGCGGCGCCTCCGGGAGGAGTTGAAGGAGCACCTCTCATGAAGTGCGACGAGATCCGCGAATCGATCGCAGAGTACCACGACCGGGAACTCGATGCGGAGCGGGCGGAGCGCGTGCGCGCGCACCTGGCCGGATGTCCCGCGTGCGCCGGCGAGCTTCGGGATCTGGAGGGACTCGAGACCGCCCTGCGCGCGGTGCCGGTCCGGGCGGACGACGTCCGGTGGGATGGCTACGTGGCCCGGCTCCGGGACCGCATCACCGCGTCGCGCGCTTCGGCGTGGAAGGCGTTCATTCCGCTCGCGGCGGCCGCCCTCCTCGTCTGGGGCTTCACCCGGGTCTTCACCGTGGAGAACGGGGGATCGCTGGTGGATCGATACGCGGTCGCGGACGACGCGGGCCGGGAACGGATCGAGCGGGAAGCGGCGCGCCTGGGCCAGGACGGCGTGACGGCGCTGGTCACGGTCCTGATCGCGGACCCCGTTCCAGCGCGCCAGCGCATCGCGGCCAGGCTCCTGGGCTCGCGCATGAACGAGGACCCGGTCCGGCGCCTTCTCGTGGAGCGTTCCCGGGAAGTGGCCCGGCAGGACGCCGCGGAGGTCGTGCTCGTGGACATCGGGTTCGAGCCCGGTGACGACGAACTCGTGGCGCCCGCGTTGGAAATGGCCCGCAGCGAGCGTCTCTTTCCGGACGCCCTCCGGATCCTCAAGCGGCTCGATCGGGGTACGCTGAACCGGAGCGGCCACGGGGAAATCGTGCGCCGGCTCCGCGAATTGCTCGCCTCGGACCTTCCCCGCGAGCGCGAGGTCGGTTTCCGCATCGCCCGCGAACTGGAGATTCTCCTCGAGGATATCGTAGAATTCCTGGACGTCCCGGCCCTGGCGCCCCAGGCGCGCGAATTCCTTCGGCGCCGGACGGGAAGGGATTTCGGGACGGACAAAGCCGCGTGGCGCGCCTGGTTTGCCCGCAAGTCGTGAGGGATGCGACATGAACCACGCCATGGTCCTCGCCGCGACCCTCGTCCTCGGGCTCTCCGCGGCCGCCCGCCCCCAGGACGACGCCTCGAGGAATCTGGAAGCGCGAATCCGAACTCTTCGGATCGACGTCGAATTCAAGGACTTGTCCGTCACCCAAGTCGCCGATTTCATCCGCGAAGTGGCCGACATCAATATCGTGGTCGACCCCGGGGCGGAGGCGGCCAAACCCGCCCTAACGATGAAAGCCAAGGGCGTCACGATCCGGGCCATCCTCAACCTGCTTTTCAAGCCGCACAAGATCGGATACGCCGTCGAGGAGGGCGTCCTCCGGATCCTTCCGGAGTCGAAGCTGAAGGCGAAGGTGGAGCTCGCCATCATCGACGTGCGCGACCTGCTCCACCCGATCCGGGATTTCCCCGGCGTGGAGATCACGCTCGCAGACACCGGGGGCTCCGCCTTCGCGCCGACCGACGCCGACAAGTCGTCGGTGGAATTCCCGATCATCGACCTGATCAAGGCGCACACCGGGGGAAAGACCTGGGAGGAGAATGAACGCGCTTCGATCAATCTCCAGAACGGATTGCTGTTCGTCCGTCAGACGGCGGAGGTGATCGCCCAGGTCCGGAAAGTCGTGGGGTACCTGAGGCAGTACAAGTAGGCCGGCTTGGAGGCCGGGCACGCTTCCAGATTCCAGCTCCCGGATCCCGGCTTCTGAAGCATCAAGCTTCGAGCCGGGCCGGAAGTGGGGGAGCAGCCGCGCAGGTGATCGGAGGCGAACCGACGGCCCGATCTGAATTTCGGATATGTCCTGGGATCGGCGAGAGGCACGGCACTGACATGTCCAGACCCGAGGACGATTGGCCTCCCCCCTTTCGCGAATTCGGGTGGAGTCTTCTCTTTCTGTTGGTGGGCTTGCTCCTTGTCGTCTACCCGATCCTGGTCTATCGGAATATCGGCGGATGGGGCGGGGCCGTGATTGCCCTCGTCACGGGTGGGCTTGGACTGCTCGCAGGCCTTGTCCTGCTCATCGCCGGCGGGGCCGGAGTGGTACGCGTGCTGCGGCGGTTCCGGGGAGGCCGGAGGTCTTGACCGGCACGCCATGAGGCCGGCGACGCGAGAGTTCTCAACCCCTCAGGGCGTAGATCATCCCGACGGCCAGCAGTATTCCGACGACGCCCATGATGGTGCCGAGAATCAGCGACTCGGCGCCCCTTTCGGGGCCGATGCATCCCCCGACGGTGACGAGGAGCAGCCCAAGAACACCCACGACGCGAAGCAGGGCGGCATGACGACGGGGGCTCATCAAGGGACTATCCTTTCTCCATGACGCGGATCACCTCGTCCGCGTATTCGCTCGTCCCCGCCGTGCCCCCGAGGTCGTAGGTCACCCTCTTCCCCTCGGCGACCACCTTGCGGACGGCCCTGGCGATGCGGTCCGCGGCGCGGCCCTCGTTGAGGTGTTCGAGCATCAGGACGGCCGAGAGGATCACGGCGGTCGGGTTGACCTTGTTCTGGCCCTTGTACTTCGGCGCGGAGCCGTGGATCGCCTCGAAGACGGCGATCTCCTTCCCGTAGTTGGCCCCCGGCGCCACGCCGAGCCCGCCGATGAGCCCGGCGCAGAGGTCGCTGATGATGTCGCCGTACAGGTTGGGGCAGAGGAGGACGTCGTACAGCTCCGGCTTCTGGACGAGCTGCATGCACATGTTGTCGACGATCCGGTCCTCGCACTGGATCTGCGGGTAGCTCTTCGCCACCTCGCGGCACACCTCCAGGAAGAGCCCGTCGGTGCACTTCATGATGTTCGCCTTGTGGACGATCGTGACCTTCTGCCGGGCGTGCTTCGCGGCGTACTCGAACGCGAAGTGGGCGATCCGCTCGGAGCCCGCGCGGGTGATGATCTTGATCGATTCCGCGGCGTCCTTCCCGACATAGTGCTCGATGCCCGCGTAGAGATCCTCGGTGTTCTCCCGGATGATGACGAGATCGATGTGTTCGAAGGGAGAGATCACGCCCTCCATCGACCTGCACGGCCGGATCC
>DATHFI010000139.1:0-2353 GCA_035490275.1 Planctomycetota bacterium | reverse complement strand
CGAGCCTTGAGATCGAGGTCCGGATGGTCCGCGCGCGGATGCGGCGATCCGCCGGGCTCGGCGCGGCGATCCGCTGGTCGCTGTACGGGGCGCTCCTCGCCGGAGCCGGACTGGCGGCCGCGAAACTCTTCGGCTGGCCGCGCGCGCCCCTGTGGATCGCGTTGTCGCTTCCGGTGCTGGCGGCGATCATCGCGGTGGCCCGCAGGCTCGACCTGCGCCACGCCGCGGCGTCGATCGACCGCGCCCTCGGCCTCGAGGAGCGGGTTGCGACCGCCCTCGAAAGCCCCTCGGGTCCCCTCGGCGCCGCCGTCGCGGCGGACGCCGCCCTCGCCCTCGAAAGGACCCGGCCACGCGAAGTCGGTCGGTTCCGCTGGCCGCCCGAGGCGGGCTTTCTCCTGCCGGCGCTCGCCCTGGTGGCGCTCATCGCCCTCGCGCCCGACCCCGGTCGGCCCGCCCCGACCGCCGATCCCGCCCTGCGCGCGGCGGTCGACCGGGAAATCGATCGCCTCGAGCGGATGGCGGTCGCCGATCCGGCGCTCGCGAAAAAGGTCGCCAAGGTCCTCGAGAACCTGAAGTCGGACGACCTGCGGAAGCTGGCGGAAGGGGCGGCGGCGGCGAAGAAGCTGGCGGTGGAAATCCGGATCAACCTCGCCAAGGGCCTGGCCTCCGGCGACCGGGAGGCGCTCCGGGCCTTGGCCGACCGCCTCGAGGCGGCGGGTGCCGGGGCTTCCTCGGAGCTCACGCGCCGTCACATCGAGGTGCCCGACCCGGCCCCCGAGGACATCGAGGCGAGAATCGCGGCGGCCCGGGCGCGGGGCGATCTCGCGTCGGTCGGGGATCGGCCCGATTCCCTGGCCGTCCCCCTCATTCCCCTGGGCGCGCACCTGCCGGTCGAGGTCCGGGTGGAGATCGAGCGGAGGCTCGCGGCGAAACCGGTCGACGAGCAGTATCATGATCTCGTCCGCCGCTACTATGAACGGCTGGAACTTTCTCCGAGGTGACCCCATGAAGACGATGCTGATCGCCCTGGCCGCGCTGGGAATGGTCGCGCGGCCCCCGCAGGACGACCTGACGAAGCGCCTCACCGAGGCCTACGGCCGGGCGGCCGACTGGCTCGTCAGCCAGCAGGACGCGAGCGGGGCCTGGAAGAAGGGTCCCGCGGACAAGGCCCAGCCGAGTCTCGCCTACACCGGCATCATGGTGGCCGCGCTGGCCGACGCGCCCGGCGCCCTGCGCGCCAAGTACCTTCCCGCCGTCCAGAAGGGGGTCGCCTACCTCGTTTCGAAGCAGAATTCCGACGGGAGCTTCGGCGACGGGCCCGCGAACGCCTATTACAAGGTCTACACGACCTCGATCGCGCTGATGGCCCTGAGCCTCGCCGCGCCCGACAAGAAGGACGCCATCGGCAACGCTCGCGGGTACCTCAAGTCGAACCAGCTCAAGGAGGGCCCCGACAAGGGCTCGCTCGGCTACGGCGACAAGGAGATGAAGTTCGACCAGGGCAAGCCCGTCGACAAGCCGATGATCCCGAACCTCTCAACCACGGGCTTCGCGGCCGAGGGGCTCGCGCGCTCGGGCCTTCCGAAGGACGACCCGTTCTGGAAGCTCGTCGTCGAGTACGTCCAGAAGTGCCAGAACAACAGCGAGACGAACACGGACAAGGATTTCGTCGCGAGGCTCAAGGCGCGCGGCCTTTCCGTGGGGGACGACGGCGGGCTCTTCTACGCCGCGAATCCCGAGGACATGAAGGCGGGAACGGTCAAGCTGACGGACAAGGAGATCATCAAGAGCTACGGCTCGATGACCTACGACGGCCTCAAGACGTACATCTACGCGGGCCTCACGAAGGACGATCCGCGCGTGAAGGCCGCGATCGACTGGGTCCGGAAAAACTACTCGGTCGAGGCGCACCCGGGCTTTTCGTTCGACGACAAACGGACCCACCTCATGGGGATTTTCTACTACTACCTGATGATGACGCGCGCCTTCGACGCCCTCGGCGAGAAGACCTTCACCACCTTCGACGGCACGGTCCACAAGTGGGCCAACGAGCTGTGCGAGCAGCTGCTCCGGATCCAGAAGGAAGAGAAGATGTGGGTCAACGAGAACCCGCGGTGGTGGGAGGACGACCCGCTCCTCGTGACCTCGTACGTGCTGAACACCCTGAACTCCGCGATGAAATATGTCCACTAACGGTTCCGGAGACCGCCGCGTCGGGGTCTGGATCGTCGGCGCGCTGGGCTCGGTCTCGGCGCTCGTGGCGGCCGGCCTCGAGGCGATGAAGGCGGGGCTCGCCCGCCCCGTGGGGCTGGTGACGTCGGCGCCCGACTTCGACGGCGCGGGGCTCGTCGAC
>DATHFI010000138.1:0-3573 GCA_035490275.1 Planctomycetota bacterium | reverse complement strand
GGCCCCCTTCATTCGCAGGGCCAACGCCACGACATCCGCCACCGCCGCGTGGAGGTGCTCCGGAACGGGTTCGCCCAGCTCGCCCCGGCGATGGAGCTCCCGCGCGAGATCGGGCCGCTCGATGACCGGCACGCCATGCTCCAGGGCGGCCTCGCGGATGCGATCCGAGACCGGTCCGGTACCCTTCGCGACAAGGTCGGGCGGATCGCCCGCCTCGGCCCGGTACCTGAGCGCCACGGCGAGATTCTCGGAGTCGGTCAGGACGACAGTCGCCCGCGCGGTCATGGGAATCATCCGCTGGCCCGCCAGCCGGCGTCGCAGCGCGCGGCGCCGGTCACGGATCGCGGGATCTCCTTCGAAGCGTTTCAGTTCGTCGCGGACCTCCTGGCGGCTCATCTGGAGGTCGCGCCGGTGCTGCCACCGCTGGTACGCCCAATCGAGGAGGCCCAGGGCGAGCAGGGCGAGCGCGGTCCGCGCCGCCAGACCCACTCCGGCTCCCGACAGGATCCGGAGCGCGTCCGGCAATTCGCGCGAGGAAATCACGAGCAACGCGGTCCGTTCCTGCCAGAGCGTCGCCGCCAGGACTCCGAGGATGACCGCGCCGCGGAAGAGTCCCCCGCCGATACCGACGAAGGTCCGCATCGAAAAGGCGCGCCGCAGTCCGGTCGCGGGGCTGAGCCGATCCGCGCGGAGGCGGAGGGGTTCGGCGGTGAACAGAAATCCCACCTGGAGGAAATTGATCACGAGCGCCGCGGCCACCAAGGCGAGGACCAGGGGGACGGCCGCACCCGCGAGCGCCGTTCCGGTTCCCCAGACGGCAGCCGACCACGCCTCGGCGCCGGTCGGAGCTTCCTGCAGTCGGACCAGCGAACCTCGGAGCCCGGCGACCAGCCCGGCGAGGACTTTCGGACCCAGGAAGTGGAAGGCTCCCGCCGCCGTCAGGAGCATGGCGGCCGCGGTGAGATCCCGACTCACCGCCACCTGGCCTTTTTCGCGCGCCTCCCGAAGGCGGCGCGGCGTGGGCGGTTCGGTGCGGTTCTCCGCGAAATCGTCCGGCGTCATCGGGCGCCCGCCTTCTCTCCAGGTTCCACGAAAACGACCTCCACCGACGCGAAGGTCGTGAACCACGACTCGATGCCGGCGGCCAGAATTTCCAGCCGATCCGGCGATATCACCGCCGCTCCCGGCCTCCACCCGACGCGCGTCTCAACGCGAAGCGGGGCGTGATCCTCCGTCGACCGTACGGACACGTTCACCCACGCGATCTCGGGCGCTTCCATGAGCTCCTGCCGGGCCCGGTCCCCGGCGACGTCGAGCCGATGCGCAAATTCCGTGGACCTCCATCCGGCTGGAAGGGATCTTTCCTCGACTGACAGACGCCAAGGCGCCCCGGGCACGGCGGCGGCGGCCGCCAGGCCGGCCAGCATCGGCACCACGGCGAATCCGAGTCTCACGGCCGGCCTCCGAGGACTGCGACCACGCCTCTCAGCAATCCATCCTGATCCGCGGCGAACCTGGCGAATCCGCGGACGAAGATGCCGACGCCCGCGGCAAGAACCGCGAAGCCCACGAGTGTCCGGATGGGATAGCCCAGGGTCAGGAGGTTCATCTCGGGCACCGCGCGCGCCAAGAAGGCCATCGCGACGGTGACGAGAAAGAGCGTGGCGAGGGCGGGAATGGCGAGGCTGAGCGCCACCACGAAGAGTCGCGCCGCCATGTCGCCGACGACGGAGGGAGTCGCCGCCGAGGAAAACGCAAAGCCGCCGACGGGGACCGCGCGAAAGCTGTCCGCGACTGAAGTCATCAGCACGTGGTGGCCGTTGATCAGCAGGTAGACGACCACGGCGAGCAGGGTCTGGAACTGCCCGACCACCGAGACCGACTCGTCGGACATGGGATCGAGCACCGACGCCAGCGACAGTCCCAGGTCCTGGTCGACGAGATGTCCCGCCAGCCGGACCGACGCGAAAAGGAGCGAGGCCGTGAATCCGATGAGGAGCCCGACGGAAAGTTCCGAGACGGCGGCGAGGGCGAACGCGCCGGCGCCCATCGGGCCGGCCGGAGCGGGACCGGCGAAGGGCATGAACATGAAGGCGAGGACGAGCGCGAAAGCGCCCCGAAGCGCCAGCGGAACCTGCGGGCTGCCGAAGACCGGGGCGGCCAGGAGAAGGCCGGCCAGCCGGATCGCCAGCAGCGCGAAGAAGGGCACGTTCTCTATTCCGAACACGTTCATTCGGATCAGCCCGCCATTCCCGAGAAATCGGTCACCAGCCGCCGGGCGTACTCCACGAGGGTCGCGAGGATCCACGGCAGAAGCAGCGCGAGGGTGAGCACGATGGCCAGGAGTTTCGGCAGGAACGAGAGCGTGGACTCCTGGATCTGGGTCGCGGCCTGGAAGATGGAGACGACGAGCCCGACCGCCAGGGCCACGGCGAGAACCGGCAGCGAGATTTTCAGGGCGATCCACAGCGCCTCGCGCGCGAGATCGACACCCATCTGCACGTCACCCATGACCCGTCTCCCCCGAATCAGGCGAAGCTCTGCACGACCGAACCCACGACGAGGTGCCAGCCGTCGACGAGGACGAAGAGGAGGATCTTGAACGGAAGCGAGATCAGCATCGGCGGAAGCACGATCATCCCCATCGACATGAGCACGGCGGCGACGACCATGTCGATGACCATGAACGGCAGGAAGAGCGCGAAGCCCATCAGGAAGGCGCGCCGCAGTTCACCGAGCACGAACGAGGGAATCAGGACCTCCGTCGGGACGTCGCCCTCGGTCCAGCCCCCGGTTTTCTTGGGCTGCTTGGTGACTTCCATCATCATCGAGACGTCGTCGTTCCGGGTCTGGCCCCACATGAAGGTCCGGAGGTGGGTGACCGAGCGGTCGAATGCATCCTTCTGGGTGATGTGCGTGCGCGCGTCCTTGGAGAGATACGGATCGACCGCGTCCCTCTTGATCGCGGTGATCGTCGGGGTCATCACGAGAAACGTGAGGACGAGCGACAGTCCCACGATGACCTGGTTGGGGGGAAGGTCCTGGGTCCCGAGCGCCCGTCGGACGAACGAGAGGACGATCACGATCCGCGTGAAGGAGGTCAGGAGCACGAGGATCGAGGGCGCCAGGGCGAGCACCGTGAAGAGAAGGAAAATCTCGACGGTCGTGACGACCTTGTCGGGATCGGAATCCCGGCGAACCCATTCCTGCGTCGGGATCATCGGGCCGGGATCCTGCTTCGGCGCCGGCGCCCGGTCCTGGATGCGAACCTCGGTGGCCGGAGTCGGAGCGGCGTGGGCCGGCACGGCCGCGCAGGCCGCGAGAGCGAAAGCCGCCAACAGGAGCCGCGATCTCACGAAGGATCCCCCTCTACCAGATGCGTCCGGACGATTCGGCCTGGGACGGTTTCAGCGACTCCGGAGGCGGAGCCACGTCCATGGCGCCCCGGGCTACGCCCAGCGCGGCCCGCGTTTCGATGCCGATCGCCGCTTCGTCGCCGGCCTCGGCCGCGCGCGCCGCGAGCCGCTCGACCCGGGGACGGGCCGCCTCGAGGTCTTCGGGAGCGGCGCCTCC
>DATHFI010000137.1:0-9009 GCA_035490275.1 Planctomycetota bacterium | reverse complement strand
CCGCGCGATTGCCGGTCCCGGACGCCGCTGTAGTTTTCATGGCCGGCGATCTGGAGGTCGTACAGGCGGAAGACGATAAGGGAGAAGAGCAGGGTAAGGCCGATGAAAACGACACCCGCCCGCCTTCGCGGCTCGGGGTTCGCTTCGGCGTGGCAGGCCCGTTTCCGCGGGGCTGGATCCCCGACCATGATTCCCCCTCGTGCCCGGATTACGAGCGTCGGCCCGGCGTCCTGACCAGCGGGCCCGGCGGCGCATCCTGCAGGGCCCGCGCCCGGCGGGCGAGAGCCTCCGGACTCCGCGCGGTCTCCACCTCGACCCTCAGGCTCCGATGCTCCAGGGCCGTCGCCTGGAGCCGCCGGCCGCGCTCGGCCAGCGCGTACCGCAGCTCCACGCCTCGGACCTCGAGAAAGACCGCGATGACGGCGAATTGGAGGAGGATCCAGACCGTCAGGGCCGCCCGGCGCAGGTTCATGCTCGCTCCCGGATCTCGGACTCTCCCCTTCCCGGGATTTATCGGCCATCCGCGGGGGGCTCTGGAGGTCCCGATGACGGGCGCCGTCCGGGGCCGGACGGCCGCGGGGAACGCGATCCGCGGGGGACGCGTTCCGCGAAGCCTTTCCGGCGCCCGGACGGCGCCTCGATCCCCGGTTCCTCCCCGCCATCCCTCTCTCCAGGGTGGCCTCAGGAAACCCCGAGATCCGGGGGCGGGCCTTTGCGCCCGGCCCCCTCGGCAGGTTGTCAAGACGAACACCGGGCGGCGTGAAAGGTAGTGAGGTTCGGCACGCGCGGTCCCCCTCTCGCCATGGCCAGGCACCTTCCCATTGTCCGCGTCCCACGACCCTCACTACGCGTCGCGCCGCCCCGGCAAAAACGTCACAGGAATATCGCCGCGATCCGCCTCCGCAGGGAGGCGCTCCAGAACGAGAGTTCGGGCTGTTCGCTCAGTCGAATGAGGGCCCAGACTTCGTCGCTGAGCTCCACCCCCGAGTATTCCGGCCCTCGCGCCCGTACCCGCTCGAGCCGGGTTTTCAAGTCCTGCAGGCTCAACCGCGCCTCGGTCAGCTCCCGCCCGGTGGGCAGGCGCTTCTCGAGCTTGAGTCTCCGGATCAGGCCGTCGACGACCTGCACCGGGGACGTCCCCCTGTCTCCCTGTTCCATGATGCGTCCTCTCTCCGTGTGCGACCCGCCCTGGAGGAAAGCGAAGCGCATCCTCCAGGGCTCGCGGGCGCCCTTCCCCGGCGCCCGCCACCGGCGTCATTTCAACTTCGGCCTCAGCGCCTCCGTCATCAGCGGCAGGAGCTTCTCGCGCGCCCCCTCGGACTGCGCCCGCAGCTCCGCGCGGTCCCAGATCTCGAGCCAGTCGTTGACGCCCACCATCACCACGTCGCGCCCGAGGCCCGCGTAGTCGACGAGCTTCTGCGGAACGAGGAACCGCGACTGCGTGTCCATCGGGGCGAACTCGGAATGGGCGGCGTAGATGCGGAGAAAGAGGACGGGGTCCTCCGCCTTTTCGGCGGCGGCCTTGATCTGCCCGGATTGAACGAGGTAGCCCGACCGCGTGTAGAGACGGAGGCAGCGGTCGATCCGGCGGGGGTCGGCCACGATGAAGAACCCCTTGAGGTCCTCGGGGTCGGTAATAAAAGTCCGGAACTTCGCCGGAAGCACGAGGCGCCCCTTCTCATCGAGGGTCAGCGCCTGCTCACCCAGGAACATGCGGGTCGCTCCACCGCGTGGATTCTTGTGGGTCTGCGACCCACATCGCTCCACCACTGGGGGTAAAAAAAGCTGTCCCCTGAACAGCCTTGCCGCGGGTAACTATATCCCATGGGGTGGCACTGTCAAGGCGAAAACCGAAGGGTCCGGGCACCCATACCGGGCCATCCGAAGGGAGTCTTTGGACCCCCCATCGGCATGGACAGCCCGCTCCGGGTCCCCCCACCCATAGAGCCCCGCCCATAATCTTCGCCGGTGACCCCGCCGGAATTTTCTCAAGCGCGGCAATTTTCCAGGTCGATAACTGATGCAACGGACCCCCGTTGGGAGCGGCCGATGAACATTCTCGTGTACGACGATCCGCGCACACTCGGACACCTCGTCCGGGCGGCGCTGGCCGGTCGACGCCATCGCGCCTCCATCGCCTGCTCCGCCGAGGAGGCCCGCCGGAAGCTCGAAACGGGGCTCTTCGACGCGCTCGTGATCGGGCCCTCCGGCGCTCCGCGGGAACTGGCCGACCTCCTCGAATCGGACTGGCCTGACCTGCCCCTCGTCCTCGCCGGCGTCGAGCGCGCCGTGCCGTGCGCAGGGCCGATCGCCGCGGTGCTGACGAAGCCGATCCATCTCCAGGCGCTCCGCGCCGCCGTCCGGGCGCTCGAGGCGAGGATTCCCGCGAAAGCATCGGAGATCGAGGCCGAGCTCGTCGCGGCGGGCGTGCGCATTCCCGGCCGGCTCGTGGGCCGGGGACGCGGCAGCCTCCTGTTCGAGCCCGCGTCCGAAACGGCCATCGCCGCCGGGGCGTGCGTCACGGTGCGTTGCGCGGGGTCGGACCTCGACGCCGACCTGGTTTTCGCCGACGCCGCGCCGCGCGGGGGATCGCGCTACCTGGGAATCCGCGTCGGCGACGCCGCCGCTTTCGAGAAATTCGTGTCGTCACAGCCAGGGGGTGAGGCATGCTCAAGGGAACGTTCGCTCATCGCATGACGGTCTGCTGCCCGGTCTGCCGCCTCGAGGAATTCCGCGTCGCGCGCCGGCTCCCCGGCGCGGGCGGGCGGGTCACGAAGCGGTGCATCTGCCAGCGCTGCGGCTCGGCCTTCGAGTACGACGAGGACCGCGTGGGAAAGCCGGTCAAGGCCGCGAAGTAGTCCAGCTTCAAGCTTCGAGCTTCAAGCTTCGAGCTTTCACTTCGCGGGAGCGAAGTGCCACGACTTCCCGTCGAATTCGACGGAGTCGCCCGTCCCGTCCCAATCCCCCACCACGTAGAGGTCCCGCCGCCGTCCGCCGCGCTCACACTGCAGGTGGGTCGGGAGATGGATGTGGCCGCAGATGAGGACGTCGGCGCCCCGGTCGAAGAGGGGCGCCGCGCCCGCCAGCAGATCCCGCTTCGACCAGCGATACGCGGGCGTCGTGCGCCGCGAGACTCCGCGGAAACCCCGGGCGAGCCTCTTGCCCACCTTCGCGGGCATGGCGAGGACCGCGGCCCGCAGCGCCGAGAATCGCATGAGTCGCCGGTAGGCCGAGTACTTCGGATTGCGGTTGTAGATGAAGTCGCCGTGGGCGCACAGGACGGAACGGCCGCCCAGCTGGAACGAAATCTCCGATCCCGCGACCCGCACGCCCGTCGCCCGTTCGAAGGCGCCCTCGACGAAGTAGTCCCGGTTGCCGTGGAGGAAGAGGACCTCGAGTCCCGAGCGCGTCAGACGCCGGAGCCCGTCGAGCGCCTCGCGGTAGTCCTCCCCCTCGAGGTGCTTGGGCCCGATCCAGTAGTCGAAGAAATCCCCGAGGAGGACGAGGCGGGCGGCCCGGCGACTCTCGACGAACGAGAAGAACCTCCGGGCCGCGGCCGAGTCCCCGGGGCGCAGGTGAATGTCACCCGCAAATAGTGTTCGGGTCGAGCTTCCAGATTCCAGATCCAAGATCCCAGCTTTCCGAAGTTACGAGTTCCAAGCCAGAGAATACTCGAAGGCCGCCTTGGGGGGAATCGGGCTCGGAACTCGTAACTTCAGGAACTGGGATCTGGGATCTGGTAACGGGGATCTGCCTACCCCATGGGAATGGCAATCACCTTCTGGATCGTCCGCTCCTGGCGGGCGGCGCGGTCCTCGACGATGGTGATCGTAATGCGGATCATCGGGATCCGGATCGGGATGGCGTTCTGGTCGCCCTGCCCGTCGTTCTCGCCGAGGCCGTTCCCGAGCGGGTCGTCCTTGCCGCCGGCGGTGACGTCGCTGCGGAAGGGCGAGGGGTCGAGCTGCGAAAAGAGGAGCGTGTTGGAGAAGTACTCCAGGTTGAAGCTCGTGACGAACCGGCAGAGCTCCATGTCCGGCACGGGCTTGCCGAGCTGGTCCACCGGTCGCTGGTCGTACAGGCCCGTCTGGGGGTTGAGAAGCTGGACGCGGCGGATGAGCGTGTAGAGCGGGCGGCCCTCCGGAAAATTGGGCGTCGGCATGGTGCGGCCCATGTCCGGGTCCCCCTCCTCGACGTTGCCGTTCGAGTCGAGGGCCTTCTGGCCGGGCAGGAGGTAGAACGTGATCTTCCCGGTCTGGTGGGTCGACCCGACCATCGTGGTGGCGACGAAGCTCAGCCGGTCCGCGGCAAGGCGGGTATGCGAGTCGGCGCCCGAGGCGGGATACTGCGGTTCGGCGGCGCCCGCGGCGCTGATGCCGCCCTTCCCGTTGTCCATCGCGAACTGCTGCTGGCCGTTGAAGGGCAGGCACGCGAGGAGATCTTCCTCGAGGATGTCCGTCGACCGCCGCGCCTCGGTGTAGACCTGGGTCCGCGCCTGGCTGATCGTCACGGTCTCCGTGGTGTGGACGAAGACCATCGTGATCGCGGAGAGAAGGATGATCATCAGGATGATCGAGATGAGCAGCTCGATCAGGGTGAACCCTTCGACTCGCACCCTGACGTGCCCGCTCAGGGCAGGCCCCTCGAGTCGCACCATGCGGTGATCGGTCAGGACAAGGCCGCGCCGCATCATCACGGTAACCTCCCGAGCCCCAGCGGAGCCACTCGTGTAACTTCTGAACCTCTCATTGCCCTACCCGCTTTCGCCTAGGCTGCGGCGGGTCAGCGGCCCGCAGGGTTGTCCGTCACATTCATCGGGCCGCTTACTTCGTGCTGATCCGCGTCGTCAGGACCGCGATGGCCCGCTTGTTCTGCTTTTCCGAGCCCCCTTCCACGGTGCCCTGGACCCGGAAGATGATGATCCGGAACTCGTAGAGCTTGGAAAGGGGGTCCAGGTCGTCCAGGGTGTAGGGCCGGCCGTCCGGCTTGGTCGTCCCCTCGAGATAGGCCAGGGTATGGACCTTCCGGACTTGGAAGGAAAAGGCGAACTGGTTCAGCGGATCGTTCGGGTCGCTCAGCTTCACGTTCTTGAGCTGTTCCTTGGTCCACGGATCGGCCCCCAGGGCGAAGGCGAGCTGCGCCTCGGGGTCGTCGTTGGCGGCCACGCCCGGCGGATGGTGTATCCACCGCGTCCCGTCCCGCGTTTTCGTCAATCCATCGGAGAGCTTCGGAAGGGCGAACGTGTACCGCACCGTCGAACCGGACGTTTCGAGGTCGTGGGTCAGGACCGCGGTCCACTGGCCCGAGCCGGGGTCGTAGGTGGCGAGGCGGAGGGCGACCGCGAGCGCGTTGGCGACGGACTCCCCGGTGATGGCCGCCTGGGAGTATTCCATCGAGTCCTTGGAGGACTCCAGCGCGGGCGGGAAGAGGGCCAGGATGCCCACGATGCCCAGCACCATCACGATCAGGGCGAGCAGGATTTCCAGGAGCGTCAGCCCCCGGGCCGCGCGCGCCCGACCTGAAGGCAAGCGAGTCGCATCCTTCAGGGCCCGCTTCGGATTCATCGATCGCCCTCCCCGCATGGCCTGCCTACTCCTTCTTGTCCTCGTCCGTCAGCAGGACCCCGCGCCGCACCTTGCCGGCGGCCGGGTCGATGTCGATGCACCAGGCCCGGTAGCGCCCGCCCGTGTTCGTCAGGATGATGTCCCCGGCCTCCTGGAAGTCTCGCATCCGCTTTTCGTACAGGCTGGAGGACATGTCCGAGTATCCGGAGCAGTAGCCGGTGGGGGTGATGCCGACCCATTTCGGGAACACCTTGAAGATGACCCCCTTCGGCAGCTGGATCAGCCCTCCCTGGATCTCCTGGTCGCCGTTGTCGTACGTCTTGGTGTTGTTGATGTCCTTGTAGCACTTCATGATCCCGCACCCCGCCGCGTCGTTGTTCTCGAAGACGACGAAGTGCATCACGCGCGTCTCGGCGGCCCGCTGGCGGCAGAGGGAGAGGGCCTGCTGGACCATGTTCCCCGCCTGGCGGATCCCCTGGTCGCGCAGGAAGACGTTCATCATCATCATCGTCATGCTCGTCATGATGATGATGATGATGATCACCACGAGGAGCTCGATCAGCGTGAATCCTTCGACTCGCCCCTGGCGGGGCTCGCTCAGGACAAGCCCTCCCCGGGGCGTCGCGGGGCCGGTCCGGGTCGTCCTCATTTGCTGATCCAGTTCGTGATGTCGTCGGCGTCCGTATTCGGCTTCGCGCCTTCCGACCAGATGTCCACCTGCTTCGGCCGGTTCTGGCCGGGGTTCCGGTACTTGATCTCGTTCCCCCAGGCGTCGACGATCGCCGAGGCGGGCGGCGGCTGGAGGGAGGGCGCGCCCTTCTCGAGCTCGCCCGTGTGGAACTCGATGAGCGGGCCCTTGGTCACGTAGATAGGCGGGTCCCCGGTCACGAGGCGGAGCCTCCGGGGGCCTCCGAGCGCCTGGTGGAGGGCCCTCGATCCCTGGCCGGGAGGATAGATGTCGAAGTCGGTCCTGTAGGAATCGCAGGCCGTGCTCAGGACCATGATGAGCCCCTCGGTCCGGGTGGTGCGGGCGCGCGAGATGACCCCGCTCACGACGCCGATGGCGATCGACACCAGGATGGCGATGATGACGATGACGACCATGAGCTCGATCAGCGTGAACCCCGCCCTGCGGCGGCCCGCGGTCCCCATGCGCGCTCCCGAGGTCTCCGTCAATCCCAGTTGTTGATGGACTCAGGTTCCTTGTCGCAGCCCCGGGTCCACAAGTCGATCCCGTTCTTGTTGTGGATCCCCTTCGTGGTCTTGTCCTTGGTCATGGAATTATTGCGGTACTTCACCGTGTCGTCCGAGGGCTGGACCATGTTCACGATATTGCCCGCCGTGTCGATCTGGCTCTCCTTGAAGTCGTAGTACACCCCGTGCCGGGCGCTCGGTCTCCTGAGGGCGGCGGCCAGGGGGGCCGAATCGAAATTGCCGTTGCTCTGGGGATAGGCGCCCGTGTCGGTCTCGTAGGACTTGGCCGCCTGTTCGAGGGAGGTGAGCATCGCCTCCATGGACCCCGCCTTGGCGTTGCAGATGGCCCTCATGACCGTGGGAATGAGCAATCCCGCCAGGATCATGATGATGACGATCACCACGAGCATCTCGATCAGGGTGAAGGCCCTCCGAAGCCCCGACCCGATCGTCGGGAGAGGACGGGGGAAACGAGCCGGCGCGCGCAAACCCATCATGGCTGAAACCTCGTCGAGAACGGGAAGGGGCCGACCAGCGAAGCGACAGTATAGTCGGGCCCCGGAAAAAGGGTCAACACAATCCCGCCCCTCCACGTCGCGCGGGGTCCGGTGCCGGGAGTCCGCGGTTCCGATTGTCAAACCGCCGCGGGCGTCCCATCTTCCATCTGATGGGACGCCGCTGGCGGCACCCCTGTCCTGCCCGGACGTTACTTTCAGGTAAGGCGGTTACGGGATGGTAATGCCGGAGGCGCCGGCCCTCTCCGGCCGACGCCCCGGCATTGGGTCTCGGAGGTTGTCTTGCAAACGGCGTGCCCGCGGTGAAGAATGGTCCCGTGGATCCCGTGCTCATCGGCCTCGGCATCGTCGCCCTGGGCGCCCTGCTCCTCGTCGCCTCGCGTCGCCGCGCCGCCGGGGACCCCGGGGAGGCGGTCCGACGCGATCTCGCGCGCCTCGTCGAGGAGCTCCGCGAATCGGCCCGCCTCCAGGTGGAACGTCTCGACCAGGAGGTCCGGCGGCTCCGCCAGGCCGTGGCCGAGGCCGAGCGGGCTCGAGCCGCCCTCGAGGAAGCCATCCGTCGCGGCGCCCCGGAAAAGCCGGAACCGGGGCCGCCCCCTTCTTCTTCCAATCCCCTTCACGCCCGGGTTTTCCAATTGCGCGACTCGGGGAAAGCCCCGGCCGACATCGGCGTGGAGACCGGACTGGAGATCGGCGAGGTGGAGCTGATCCTCGGCTTGCGAAGGATGCCGCCCCGGGCTTAGTCGCAGTTGCCGGACTTCAGACATCAGACTTCAGAGTTTTCAGTGATCGGTTCTTGAATCCGTTACTGGTAACTACTGAAGTCTGAAGTCAGAGGTCTGATAACTGGCAATACCCAAACCCATAGCGTAAACTGCACCAGAGCCATGGCCCACAAGATCGCGCTCATTTCGGACCTCCATTCGAACACCGAGGCGCTCGAGGCGGTCCTCAAGGACATCTCCCTGCAGGGCACCGACGAGATCTACTGCCTCGGGGACCTCATCGGCTACGGCCCGAACCCCCGGGACATGCTCAAGCACGCCCTGGACTGGAAATGGTCGCTGCGGGGGAACCACGAGGACGCGCTCCTCTTCCTCGCGCTCGACTTCAACCCCGACGCCGCCCAGGCCATCGAGTGGACGCGCACCCAGCTCAACGACCCCGCCGCCCAGCGGGAGGAAAACCACCGGATGTGGAATTTCCTCGGCGACCTGCCGGACCTCAAGGAGGACGGCGAGATCATGTACCTGCACGCGTCGCCGCGGAACCGCACCAAGGAGTACGTGCGGCCCCACGACGTGCAGGACCGCGAGAAGATGGAGGAGATCTTCTCCATGATCAAGCACGCCTGCTTCTGCGGCCACACGCACGAGCCGGGGGTCTTCACCGAGGACATGAAGTTCTATCCACCGCGATCGCTCGCCAACAAGGCGAAGCTCGTGGACGGGCGCAAGTACTACGTCAACATCGGCTCCGTCGGCCAGCCGCGCGACCGGGACACCCGTGCGTGCTACGTGGTGTGGGATCCCGAGAACCTGGTCGTGGAATTCCGGCGGGTGGAGTACGACTACCGGCGGACGATGGAGAAGATCTTCGGCATCAAGCACATCCCGCGGCGGTTCGGCGAGCGGCTTGAAGTGGGAAGGTAAGCTCCCCGCTTCCAGTCCCCCGCTTCGAATTCCCGACCGGACAGCGAACTACTGAGACTTCACCCGCCCCGCCGGCCTCACCAC
>DATHFI010000136.1:0-3484 GCA_035490275.1 Planctomycetota bacterium | reverse complement strand
ACCCATCTCGGACAGGATCTTCTCGTCGGGCAGGACGCCGGCCTCGGAGTCCTTGCTCGCTTTCACGAACATCATGAATCTCATGGTCATGCCTCCTTCTCGTTTCGGGGCGGGCTTCCGGCCGCTTCGGCCGGATCTCGGCCCGCTTCCATCATGTATGTCGAACGGGGAGTCGCGAAATCGACACCTCATGCGAAATTAATTTGTGACGGCGGGACGGGGTCCCTTTCGAAACAGGGCATCCAAGCTCCAAGGGCCCGCGCCGGCGGCGGAGAAGTAGAGCCAGACGAAGCAGAGGAGCACGGCGTCCATGCCGCCGTTCAGGATCGTCCAGAAACCTTGGGGCTGATGGAACTGGAAATAGGCCACCGCCATCATCCCCGACAGGATGAACGCGACGGGGCGCGTGAAGAGGCCCACGAGGAGGAGCGCGCCTCCGAAGAACTCGAGGACGCCGCCGATCCAGATCTGGGACGGGAAGTGGGCGGTTCCGCCGTCGGGGGGCATCCCCGCCGGAAAGGCGAAGAGCTTCATCGAGCCGGCCTGCATGAACATGAAGGCGGCCACGATACGCAGAATGCTCCGCATGTACGGACCCAGGGCCGTCGACTTCTCGGCGAGGATCGAGAGGCTCATGATTCGCTCCTTGTTCGGGTGATGGTCGCCCTACCTCTTCCGGTTCTTGAGCTTTTCGGCCTCCGCGCGCACGCGCTCCTCCTGGGCCCGGAGCTCGGGCGTGAACTTGGCGCCGAAGTCCTCCGCCTCGAAGACCTGGCGGATCTCCACCTCGGTCCGGTCGAAGGGGGCGCGCTTGAGCCACTCGACCGCCTCCTCCTTCGACTTCACCTTCCACAGCCAGAATCCGGCGACCAGCTCCTTCGACTCGGAGAAGGGCCCGTCGATCACGGTGCGCTTCTTGCCGGAGAACCGGACGCGCGCGCCCCTGGAGGACGGGTGGAGCCCCTCGCCCGCGAGCATGACGCCCGCCTTGACCAGCTCCTCATTGTACTTGCCCATCTCCGTGAGCAGCTTCTTGTCCGGCATCACTCCCGCCTCCGAGTTCTTGTCCGCCTTGACCAGCACCATGAATCTCATCGTCGTTCTCCTTTCGGGTTCCTGTAAATCCGTCTCCACCTGGAACGTCGAACGAAGATGCACGAAATCGACACGCGATACGATTTTTTTGTCCGGGCCGGGGCGGACTTTCCCTGAGGAGGGCGGGGGGATCGACGATCCCCCGGGGTACTGCGGAACTCGGCGCCGGGTCGGGCGCTAGTCCTTCCCGCGGCCGAAGAGCATCCCGAGGATCTTGGCGGTCTTCCCGATCGACTCGCCGCGCTTCGCCTCCTCCGAGGGGACGGTCTGCGGGACCTTCTTGGCGATGACGATCGGCTTGAGTCCGGCCATGGCCAGCTTGTGGGCGAATGATCCGGGCTCCGTGACGAGAGGCGTCTCCTTGGCGACGGGGACCGGGGCCGGCGCAGGTTCAGGCTCGGGTTCCGGCGTCAGGGCGGCGACGTTGGCGAAGGCGACCTCGACGGGTTGAGGCTCCGGCTCGGATTCCGGAGCGGCCGCGACGTACTCGGGTTCCAGCGCCGCGACGATGACGGGTTCGGGCTCGACGGGCGCTTCTACCACCACCACCGGCTCGGGAGCGGTGAACACGGGCTCAGGCTGGGGCTCGGGAGCCGGAGCGGGAGTCAGGGCTGTCTCGAACGGCGCCGCGAAAGTGGGGGAGGTCCCGATCCAAGGCGCGGGCGGCGGAAGGGCGATGATTTCATTCGCCAGCGCGGTGTAGTCGATCGCGCCGTTCGATTCGGGCGCGTACGCGAAGATCGTCTGGCCGTGGCCGGGCGCCTCCGCCAGCCGGACGTTGACCCGGATGCGCGTCTTCATGACGCGGCCCGGGAAATGGCGCTCCAGCTCGGCGAGGACGTCGCGCGTCAGTGCGCGGCGCGGATTCACCTGGCAGGGGATGACCGCGGAGACCTGCAGGGCGGGGTTGAGCTGGACGCGGATGCGGTCGATGGTGTTCATGAGCAGGGCCAGGCCGTGCAGGGCATAGAACTCGCACTGGACGGGGATGAAGACCTCGCGCACCCAGGCCAGGCTGTTGACGTTCAAGAACCCCAGCTGGGGGGGCGAGTCGACGATCGCGAAGTCGAAATCGTCCTTGCCGACCTCCTCCATCGCCTTCTTGAGGATGAAGTGGGGATCGGGGCGGGCCGCGAGCTCCGCCTCGCCGCCGGCCAGGTCGATCGTGGACGGGATGATCCAGAGGTTCTCGCCGGCGGGGCGGATGACCTGCCGGGCGCGGTGGGTGCCCGAGAGCAGGGTGTAGACGGACGCGTTGAGCTGGCGGGGCTGGAGCCCCATGGCGAGCGTGGCGTGCGCCTGGGGATCGAGGTCGATCAGGAGCACCCGCTTGCCGAGGCGGGCGAGGCCCGCGCTCAGGTTGACGGCCGTGGTGCTCTTGCCGACGCCCCCCTTCTGGTTGACGAGCGCAATGGTGAACATCGTTTCCCCCTCTTCTATCGCGGCGCCCACCGTGGACGCCGGGGGGTAGTGTAACACATGATCCGTAACTTATGAAATAAGACCGGAAAAAGACCTTCGCCTCAGGGCAGGCGGACGCCTTCCAGCCGGAAGGGGATGGCGACCCGGTGGAATTCCTCGACCCACCGCACCACGACCCTCCGGGGGTCCTCGATTCCCGAGGTGAATTCGAACTTCCACGTGTACCGGTCATTGCTGCCGCTGGAGGAATTCGAGAAGCCCGGATGGCGTCCCCCCTTGGAGTCGACGAGGAAGACGGAACCCGGGATGAGCCTCTGGTCGAGATCGGGAAGGTCCTCCGACTCGACTTTCAGGGAAAGACGCGTCCCGCCCGGCGACGAGGAGAACGCCATCGCCCGCAGCATCGCCTTGCCGGCCTGAACCGTGCTCCCCTCGCCCGAAAGGTCGAGGGAAATCTCCCGGGTTTCGCTCGGAAAGGGGACATCCGTCCGGCCGGTGATCGTGAGGGGCAGGACCGCGTCGGCCCGGACCCAGACGCCTTCCTGGAGGCCGAGCATCCGGGGATTCAGGAACCTGGATCCGGTCCAGCCCGGTGGCAGGGTCTTCGCATCGTCGCCCTTCGCGTCCGTGATGGTATCGAACCGGATCACGTCGTCGTACATCCGCCCGCCGGGCTTCAAGTCGGGCTGGTGACGCGCCTCCACCACGATCATCGCCATCGACTTCTTCCCGGTCGGCGTCCGGAAGTCGAATCGGCTCGCCTCGACCACCGAAATGCGGAACTGCTCGGCATAGAGAACCGGGCCTTCCGGCTCCTTCCCCCGGATCAGGGTGATCTTGACCCGCCGGTCCCCGTTGTCCTTGATCTCGTAGTGCGCCCCCGAGGCCCGGGCGACCCTGTCCAGCGCCTCCCACCAAGTGACGTCGCGGACCTGCAGGTCGAGCCGGCCCTCCGGATCGAATTCCC
>DATHFI010000135.1:0-2094 GCA_035490275.1 Planctomycetota bacterium | reverse complement strand
CAGTACCGCGAGAGCGCGAACGGCGAAGGCGGCATTGCCGGACACGTCGTCCCGGGCCAGTTCGGGCACCGCGGCGCGAATGATGCGATCGACGTGGGTGGAATCGCCGAGGCCCGCGAGGACCCAGGCCGCCACGGCCCGCCGACACGGATCGTCCGAATCCAGGGACGCGAGCAGCGCGGGCGCGGCCGCCTGTCCGAGCGACGCCAGCGCCGCGCGAGTCCAGGAATCGCGCGACAGCCGGGCGGAGAGGGCGCGAATCGCCGTTTCGGGAACCGAACCCGCGGTGCGCAGGAGGTTGAAGGCTCTCTCTCCCAGCGCGGGATCGGCTACGAGGGCGGCGAGCGGTTCCGCCTGGGCACGGCAGACCTCCCGATGAGCCTCCGGATCCTCCGCGCGTTCGACGAAGATCCGCAGCAGGGCTACCGGGGCGGGCCGCAGGAGAACGAGGGACTGGTCCAGCGAGCGGGCGCGGTCGGCGATGCGCGCGGCCTCCGAGAGCGTGAGACGGGAAAGCTCAATGGCGACGAAGCGCGCGGACGCGGGAAGGCGGCCGTCGAAGTACGCGTCGACGAATCGGCGCCGGGCCGACTCCGGAACCGGGATTCCGATTACCCGGAAACCCACGAATGCGCGCCACGCGCGGCGCAGGTCAAGGGACGAGAGCGCCTGGGCCACGCCGGCAGGTCCCGGCGCGGTGTTCAAAACCGCGGGACACGAGACGACTTCGGGAGGCGCCGGAGCGGGCGACGAGCTCATTCCGGAGATCGCCAGGGGAGCGGAGGCCGCGATCAGCAGCAGCGCGGCTCCTGCCAGGAGTCGGATCATACTTAGGCCTCCTGCCGCGCCCAGTCGCGCACCGTCGTGCGGATCCGGGACAGCTCTTCGAGTACGCCCTGATAGCCGGTCGTCGCTTGCGGTTCGGCCGGAAGGACTTCGGGTTCCGGAGATTTCGGGGAAGGCGCGGCGTCCACCGACATTTCTTCGCGGCCGAGTCCGCACCGGGAGCGGAGGCGCGCGAGCTCCTCGGCGGCGGTGATTTCACCGAGGCGGGTCAGCGACTCGCGGGTCGCCCCGACGATGATGACGCGGGAACCGATCTCGACGAGGACGACCTCCTGCCGCGGAGCGAGGGGACGGCGGGCGAGGATGCGCACGGCCGCCCCCCCGGCGAAGAGCCGGGTTTTTCCGAGGAAGCGCCGCAGGAGCAGGAAGGCGCCCGCGAGGATCGCAAGCACGAGGACCGTGGCGCCGAAGACGCCCCCCAGGCCGGGCTCGCGCGACGCGGGCTGCCCGAATTTCGGCGGATCCGATTTCAGGGATTCGAGCCGGCGCTCGGCCCCCGGTCTGGGCGATTCCCGCAGGAGCTCCGCGGGAATCTCGACGCGCGCGTCCGGGACGGACGGCTCCTGGAACGGCAGTGCTCCCATTCCCTCTTCCCCTCTCTCGCCACCCATTCATAGTTTACATTTCGTAAACTATGATATGTAAAGTATAACTCCGGCGCGGCAAAAGGGAAGGGGAATCGCGCGGAAACCCGGGGCGGGGACTACGCCGGGGCGTCCGGCGGGAGGACCTCGGTGACCCGCAGGGCGAAGGACCCGCCCGCCACCACGATCTCGCCGCGGGCCACGAGGCGGTCGTTCACGTACAGGTCGACGGGATCACCCACGAGCCGCTCCAGTTCGACCACCGCCCCCGGTCCAAGGCGCAGGAGATCCCGCACCGGAAGGCGCGCGCGCCCCAGCTCGAGGCGCGCCTGGAGTTCGACGTCGCGCAGCGCCTCCGCCGGAAGAGAGTGGTCTCCCCGGGGAAAGGCGGTGGGATCGGCCATGCGAGTCAGGCTACACCCGGTTGACGCGTCGCGCAACCGCGGGGCCGTCACGGCTTCCGCTCGCGCCCCGTCCCGAGGATTTTGGGCAGGCGGTCCTTGAAGTCCGGGTCCGCGGCGAGTCGATTCACGACTTCGGCGGCGCGCGCAGGTTTCATCGCGCGCACGTAGGCGCCGACGGCCGCATCGTCCCACGACTTGACCAGCCCGGCCGCCGTGGCGGGCTCCAGGCGGTTGAGCAGATCGACGTTCGCTTCAAAGTC
>DATHFI010000134.1:0-3666 GCA_035490275.1 Planctomycetota bacterium | reverse complement strand
AAATGGCGGCGCTGGTCGCTCGCTCGACGTTCCTCCATCGTGTCCTCTTTATCCGAACCGGCCCGTGATGTAGTCCTCCGTCAGCTTCTCCTTCGGGTTCGTGAACATCTGCGGCGTGGACCCGTACTCGACCAGGCGCCCCAGCCAGAAGAACGCGGTCTTGTCGGACACGCGCGCCGCCTGCTGCAGGTTGTGGGTCACGATCACGATCGTGTAGCGGTCCTTCAGGCTGTAGATCAGCTCCTCGATCTTCACCGCGGCCAGGGGGTCGAGGGCGGAGCTCGGCTCGTCCATGAGCAGGATCTCCGGCTCCACCGCGATGGCGCGCGCGATGCAGAGGCGCTGCTGCTGCCCGCCGGAGAGGCTGAGCGCGCTCTCCTCCAGGCGGTCCTTGACCTCGTCCCAGAGTCCGGCGCGCCTCAGGCTCTTCTCGACGATGCCCGCGAGTTCGGCCCGGTTCCGGTTCCCGTGGATGCGCGGTCCGTAGGCGACGTTTTCGAAGATCGATTTCGGGAAGGGGTTGGATCTCTGGAAGACCATGCCGACGCGCTTCCGGAGGGCCGTGGGGTCGACCCCGGGCGCGTAGATATCCAGGTCGCCGATGTGGATCGATCCCTGGATCCGGATCCCTTCGATCAGATCGTTCATCCGGTTCAGGCAGCGCAGCAGCGTCGATTTGCCGCAGCCCGAGGGCCCGATGAACGCCGTCACCTGGCAGCGGGGAATATCCAGGCTGATGTCCTTCAGGGCCTCCACCGCCCCGTAGTGGAACACCAGGTTGCGGAGCTTGATCAGGGGGCTGGGGACATCGACCACCTCCGGAAGCCCGCTCGCCTCCGCCGGGGCGCCGCTGCCGGGGACCGGAGGACGCGCCTCGTCGGGCGTCTTCCGTCCCGCCGTCGCCGCCCTGTTTTCCATCGTTGGTGTCCGAAGGAGGACCATGATAATGCCCCCGATCGTCAGAACGTCGACGACCTCAATTTCGCCCTCAGGCGGTTCCGCGCCGTGATCGCCACGAGGTTCAGCCCCACGACGATGACCAGGAGGAGGAAGGTCGTCGTGTAGACCATCGGGCGCGCCGCCTCCACGTTGGGCGACTGGAATCCCACGTCGTAGATGTGGAATCCCAGGTGCATGAATTTCCGCTCGAAGTGGACGAACGGGAAGAGGCCGTCCACGGGCAGCGTGGGGGCGAGCTTGATGACCCCCGTGATCATGAGGGGAGCCACCTCGCCCGCCGCGCGCGCCATCGCCAGGATCACCCCGGTCAGGATGCCCGGCATCGCGTTCGGAAGGACAATCCTCCACGTCGTCTCGAACTTGTTCGCGCCGAGGGCGAGGGAGCCGTTGCGATAGTCGCGCGGAACCGCGGCGAGCCCCTCCTCCGTCGCCACGATGACGACCGGGACCGTGAGCAGCGCCATGGTCAGCGAGGCCCAGAGGATGCCGCCCGTGCCGTACGTGGGAGAGGGCAGCGCCTCGGGGAAGAAGATCCGGTCGATGCTGCCGCCGACGAAGTAGATGAAGAATCCGAGGCCGAAGACCCCGAAGACGATGGACGGCACGCCCGCGAGATTGTTCACGGCGATGCGCACCGCGCGCACGAGCGGCCCCTGCCGCGCGTATTCCCGCAGGTAGAGCGCCGCCAGGACGCCCAGCGGCACCACCGCGAGCGTCATGATGAAGACCATCATCACGGTGCCGAAGATCGCGGGAAAGACGCCGCCTTCCGTGTTCGACTCGCGCGGCTCATCCCACAGGAACTCCCACACGCGCCCGGCGTAGATTCCGGATTTCCCGAAGAACCCCATCGTGTTGGGACGAAGGGCCCGCACGACCTCCGCGAGCAGGAGATCCTTCTCCTTGCCGTCGACGGTCGTCAGGATGACCCGGCTCCGCTCCATTTCGGCGCGGAGTTTCTTGATCTCCTCGGACTTCAAGTTGAACTCCTCGCGGAGCGCGGCGATCTTCGCCTCCAGGTCGTCCGCGGGCTGTCCGTCGATCTGGCGGCGCCGCACCTTGAGGCGGAGGCTCTCCTGCCTCCGGCTGATGTCGCCCATGTCGTCCTTTTCGATCGCCCGAAGCTGATTCCATAGCCTCTGGGCGAGGGCCAGCTTGGGAACCATCTCGCGCCACACCGCTTCCGGCCCCGAGGCGATGGCCGTGCCGTCCACCCGGAGTTCCTTGAGGAATCCGCAGAAGTGGCCCCACTCGCGCCGCTCCAAAAGGATCGCCTCGGTCGGAATCTCGCGCCCCTGGATCGCGTCCTCGTCGATCCACCGGAAATCCTGGCCGTAGAGATCACGGTTTCCCACCTGGAGCTGGATGCGGTGCTTGACCGGCGCGTCGGCCTCGCCCGGCGTCGGGATCGTCTCCTCGTTCCGTACCATTCCCAGCGCGACCGCGCCGTCCTTCAGGGTGACCTTCACCATCTCCGAAGGCCAGAAGACGCCCATGCCGTTCACGAGGATGAGCAGGATGAGCCCGAGCGTCATCACCAGGCTCACGGCGAGGGCGCCCCCCGTGATCCAGATGTACGGTTCGCCCCGGCGCGAGAGGTTCTTCACAGCTGGGCGTACCTCCGCCGCATGCGCTGGCGGACCAGCTCGGCGGCGGTGTTGACGATGAACGTGGCGAAGAAAAGAAGGAGCGCGCCCAGGAAGAGCGTCCGGTAGAGGGTCCCGCCGTGCGGGGCCTCCGGAATTTCCACGGCGATGTTCGCGGAGAGCGTCCGGAAGCCGTTGAAGATGTTCCACTCCATGATCGCTGTGTTTCCCGTCGCCATGAGCACGATCATGGTCTCCCCCACCACGCGGCCGAAGCCGATCATGACGGCGGAGAATATTCCCGGGCTTGCGGCGGGAAGGACGACCCGGACCGCAGTCTGCCATCGCGTGGCGCCGAGGGCGAGCGAGCCGGAGCTCAGGTGGCGCGGGACGTTCGACAGGGCGTCCTCAGAAATGGTGAAGATGATCGGGATCACCGCGAAGCCCATCGCGAAACCCACGACGAGGGCGTTCCGCTGTTCGAATTTCAGGCCCGACGTGGTGTACCACCACTGCCGGAAGTCGCCGCCGAAGAGGAGCTTTTCCAAGGGCGCGTTGAGCTGGAGGCAGATCCAGCCCGCGACGAGGAGCGCCGGAACGAGGAAGAAGAGCTCCATCTTTTCCCCGTGGCGGTGGCGGAGCCCTTCGGGCAGGAGGCGGAACAGGGCCATGGCCCCGAGGCACGAGGCGGGCAGGACGATGAACATGAGGCCGATCCCCGGCATGATTCGCTCCATCGCGGGGGCGAGCCACAGGCCGGCGAGAAAGCCGAGCACGACGCTGGGGAGCGCCGCCATGACCTCCACCGTGGGCTTCACGTAGGACCGCAGCATGGGATGCATGAAGAGCGCGGTGTATAGGGCGCCCAGGATCGCCAGGGGCACGGCGATGAGCAGCGCGTACATCGTGCCCTTGAGCGTTCCGAAAATGAGCGGGGTCAGGCTGAACTTGGGCTCGAAATCGTCCGTGCTGCCGCCCGTGGATTGCCACACGTATTCGGGGCCGGTGTACCCCTCGTACCAAACCGGTCCGAAGAGCGTTCGCAGGTTCACTTCCGGATGGGGGTTGGTCACCGTCCAGCGGCTCATCGTCCCGTTCTCGTGGGTCGCGTAGAGGCCCG
>DATHFI010000133.1:0-3400 GCA_035490275.1 Planctomycetota bacterium | reverse complement strand
ACGACACGTAACTCACGGGCGCCTGCTGCTGAGGCGCGGCGCCCAGCATCATCGCGAGCGCCGGAAACATCACCATCGCGCGTTTCACCATCACCCACCCCCGTCCGCTAGTGGCCCTTGTCCGTGTCTTTAACGTCGATTTTCTTCAGAAGTTCCGAGGCCTCGCGGCCGGCCTCGAGCGCCCCGAACTCGTCGGCGATGTATGCCAGGATCTCCTTCGCCCGGTCGGGCTTGCCGGACTCGAGCGCCCGCCGGCCCCGGTCGAGCATCGACGCGGCCGTGCTCTTGAGGTTGGCGAGGGAGGCCTCCGCGGATTTCCGGATCCCCTCGATCTTCCCCTGGGTGGCCGCGGTGAAGGACTCGATGGCCGCCTTGTATTTCCCCGATTTGAGCGCCGTCTCCGCCTCCTCGAGCGGTTGGGCCTGCTGATCGTACTCGGCCTTCGAAATCCGCTTTCCAGAAACCTTCCCGAGCGCCTTTTTCAGGTCCTCCTGGAAAACTTCGGGCTGGCGGAAGCCGTACTCGCGGAAGAGCTCCTTGCCGGCCGGGTCGCACCAGAGGCTCACCGGCGCGGCGAACCGTCCCTTGAGGTAGAGCTTGCCCACCTCGGCGGTCCGGACGTGGTCCTCGCACGTGATGCTGGGGTAGATCTTGCAGCGCGTGACCTTGCGGCCGTTCTCGACCACTTCGATCGTCCCGTGATCGTTGTCGATGTGCGAAGCGACGCCCACCATGTCCGTGGTGGCGGCGATTACCTGGGCGTCGGGAAGGGTCGATGACTCCATCAACCGGCAGGCATGTCAGCCCTCGCCGATGGAGACGAGGATGTAAATCGGGACGTTGCGGATCGAAGCCTCGCGAAGCGCTCCCTCCCACGTCCTGGCCCAAAGGATCGACTTGGGAGCGGCGGGTTTCGAAGACTCCTGCGCTCCCGCGACGAGCGGCGCGAACGCCGCCACCGCGGTCAGGAGCAGCCGCCACGACGCCTTCATGTCAGCGACCCTTCTCCGCGGGCGCCTTGAGGAGCTCCTCGGCCTTCTTCGCGCAGGCCAGGGGAGGATACTGGGACGCGACCCGCCGTAAGATTTCGCGCGCCTTGGTCGGGTCCTTCTCGAGAAGTTGCCGGGCTTCATCCACCTGGCCCTCGCCTTGGGCGTTGATCTCGTTCAAGCGCTCTTCCGTCATCCGTTGCAGCCTCTCGACGGCGGTTTTCCCGGCCTTCTGGACCATCTCGATCGCCTTGCGGACCTCGCCGCGAGTCACCGACGCGGCCGCGGCATCCAGCAGGGGGATCACGAGGTCGTAATCGGCTTTCGAGATCGAGGTCCCGTCGATCTTCCCCAGGGCCTCCTCCAAGAGCTTCACGTAGCTCTCGCCCGTCCTGGTGGTGATCGCCTTGGTGGGGTTCTTCCCGCGAGGGTCCAAGGCGACCGAAAGGACGGTGCCCTCTCCTTCGAAGAACTCCTTGCAGGCGTGGTCCGCGATCAGGAAATGCTCCTCGCACGTGATGCTGGGCACGATACTGCACCGTTTCTCGCGCCGGCCGTTGATCGTTACGGGGATCGAACCGTGCTTGCGGTCGAGAATACCCACCAGGGTCACACCCTTGATCGAGGCGTCCACGGACACCTTGCTCCGGAGCACGCTGCCCAGCGCGCCGCAGCAATCCGCTCAGGTGGCCATCGCCGACGTGAAGATGATCGGCACGTTCCGGATCGACGCCTCGCGGTAGGCCTCGTCCCACGACCGGGCCAGGTCGATCGAGCCGGTCTTCCGCTCCTGGGCCCAGCCGGGCCGGACCAGGAGGGTGCCGAGGGCGGCGACGACCAGGATGCGCTTCGCGACGTTCATGTCAGCGTCCCTTTTCCGCCATGAGTTTCAGGACCTCCTCCGCCCGCTTGGCGCAGGAGAGCGGGGGATATTCTTTGGCGATTTTCTGCAGCTCCTTCTTGCCCTGCTCCTCGTTCGATTCAAGGAGGCGCTCCGCGGCTTCCACCCGGGCCGTCCCGGAGTCCTCGAGGCTCTTCAGTTCCTGCTCGCCGAGCGCGTGGATTTTCTCATTGGCGTTCTTTGAGATCTTGGTGAACGCGTCGATCGCCTTCTTGATTTCGTCCTTCTTGACGAAGTCCCGCCCCTGCTGGATCGAGGTCAGGGTCGTGTCATATTCGTCCTTCGACATCCGGGGCCCGGGCACCTGGGCCACCGCCGCGTCCACTTCCTTGACGAGATCCGCGGCGTTGATGACGCCCGGCCTCCGGGAGATCTCCTTGCCCGAAGGCTCGCAGAAGATGTGGGTCGGCGTGGCGAAGACCTTGTCTCCGAAGAAATCGGATGCCTTCTCCTTGCCGATGGTCACATGGTCGTCGCAGGTGATCGAGTTGTAGATCTTGCAGACCTTCACCTTCTCCTTGCCCCTCGTGATTTCCTTCGATCCGTGGTTCGTGGTCCAGGATTTGGCTCCCAGGTGGCCCACGATGAACACGGCGTTTTTTGACGCGGCGACCGCCGCGGCGTTGGGGTAGGTCCCCTTTTCGGTCGCGGTGCACTCCCCTCAGCCATCCTTGTGGATGGTGAAGCAGATGGGCACGTTGCGGGCCGTGGCCTCCTTGACGGCCTCAGCCCAGGATTTCGCCCAGATGATGCTACCCTGCTGCTGCTGCTGCTGGGTCGCGGAAAGGCTGAGGAGGGCCAGGAGGCCGACCGCCATGGCACGGACCATACGCACGCTCCGGATAGAGGAATCCCGCGGACCTTATTCTATACAACGCCGGAGCGGGAGAAAATAGTGCGCTATTCGGGGGCCGCCGGGGGAGGGGTGGATCGGCCGAGGCCCACGAAAAGTCCGCCGATTCCGCTGAAGAGGCCCCAAGGCAGGACGAGGAGCCATCCCACGAAGGGGACGCAGGCCGCCGCGAAAAAGACGAGCCATCCGACCGCCAGGTTGGAGGCGCGCGAACCCTCGCGACCGGCATTCCAGGCGATGCGCCGCCCGAGGGTTTCGGCCGTCGCGGCGAGGCCGAAGAGGGAGAGACCCCCGAACGACGCGACCGCGAAGGCGCCCGCCGGCGGGACCGATTTACCGAGCGCGGCCAGGCCGAGGAATCCCGCGAAGGCCGCGGCTCCGAGGCCCAGCGAGACGAAGGGACGCTCCCGGAGTCCGGTGGCCGCCCGGCCGACGAGGTCCGGAGCGGCCGACTGCAGGAGCACGAGGAGGCCCAGGAGGAGCGCAGCTGACCCCGCCGCGGAGAAGAGGATGAATCCCGTCATGAAGAACGCGGCGCCGGCCTGGTGAAAGGCGAGTTCGGGCGAATGCATGCGTCACTCCTCGATTGTCAGATTCAGGTATCGGGGCACGAGCCGCGCGGCCTCGACAAGGACTCGAGGACCCGACCGGATCTCT
>DATHFI010000132.1:0-3772 GCA_035490275.1 Planctomycetota bacterium | reverse complement strand
TTCGTTCCCGCCATGAGCCGCACCGGAACGCGGAACGTGAGCTCGCCCTCGTGGTAGTCGTACTCGACGACGATGTCCTTGCCGTCGTCGTCCTTGCCGAAGACCTGCCGGTGGTGCAACGGATGCGGCTCGATGGCCTTCCCGATGCGCTGGAGGGAAAGCTCCTTGGCGAACTCCCATTCCGTCGGCGTGTAAGTCCCGTTCGCGCTGTAGATGTGCCACTCGGGGGCGACCTCGACCTTGAACACGAGGTTGAAGGTCTCCCCCACTTTCAACGTGGCGGGCTCGGCTTTCACCGAGACGATCCTGGTGTGCGCCACCGCGGCGGGGTCCTCTTCCTGCGCCCGGACCGGGAGCGCGAGGACGAAAGTCAGCAGAAGCGTGAGTCGAAGCGTCATGGGCGTCGTATTTCGAAGTATAGCGATTGGAGTCACACTCTCAACAGATGGGGCCTTCGTTTCATTCCGTCGCCCCAGGTCGCCAAGGCTTGAAGCTGGAAGCTTCGGGAGCTGGAAACGGGAATCTGGAAGCGGGAAGCTTGCGCAGGACCTCCGTTTCCGTTGAATGTGTGGACCGTTTGCACCTTGTATAATGTCCGGTCAACCATGAAACGCATCGCCCCTCCTCTGGCCGCATTGCTCCTGCTGTGCATGCCCTCCCCCTCCCGCGGCGACTACTTCGTCATGAAGAACGGCCAGGTCATCGAGGGGAGGCTCAAGAGCATCGACCCCCTCAAGAAGACGTTCACGATCATCGTCGACGAGAAGGGGACGACCAAGACGATCAAGGAGAACGACCTCGAGAAGCGCTTCGAGGGCAAGACCTCCTGGGAGCGGCGCGCCGAGTACCTGGTCAAGTACGAGAAGTCGATGAAACCCCAGGCCAAGCCGACCTGGGAGGGGCACCAGACCCTCGGCAAGTGGTGCCGCGCCCACCTCCTCCCGGACAAGGGCCACGAGCACTTCCTGGTCTCGCGCGCCCTCCGCGTCGAGAAGCTCGTCGCCGACATCGGGGCCAGCAAATTCCGCGTCGAGGACGAGACCGAGCAGCGGCTCAAGATCGCGCGCTGGCTCGAGAAGGACCTGGGCCTCTTCCCCGAGGCGAAAGAGGAGTACACGATCGCCTACGGCATCCGGCGCGTGCTCCTCGGCGAGGACGCGACGCCCGACACGTACGTCCGGCTCGGCAAGTGGTGCGAGGAGACCGGCCTCGACGACCTCGCGCTCGCCGACTACGAGCGCGCGCTGGCGATGAATCCGCGCTATTCGGACGCGAAGCGGGCCGTCGACCGGATCAAGAACTCCACGGAGTACCGCCTCAAGGTCCTCGGGATCGAGTACGACAAATACGCCCGCGCGTGGCACCTCACGGTCACGATCGAGGAGAAGGTCGACAAGAAGTTCATCGAGACGTGGCGCGACAAGATCCAGCAGCTTTCCGACTACGTCTGGAACATCACCGAGGGGCAGTTCTACATCGCGACCTGCGAGATCGAGGACGACGCCACCGACGGCAAGATCATCGTCGAGAAAGGCAAGCTCACCTGGCACGGGATGGACAACGAACAGGGCCAGGGCGTGCTCGCGTACTGCGCCGGCTCGGGCTCGCCCGGGTGGGAGGTCCACTGCCCCGGCAAGGCTGGCGTGAGCGTCCTCGCCCACGAGATCTTCCACGGCGTCTACGGGCTGCCCGACGAGTACTACCAGAACCCGATGTGCGACTGCGTCATGCGGTCCGCGCCCAATCCCCAGAAGCTGTGCGACGAAAAGAACCACATCGGCGGCGGCTCGAACCGCGGCCCGCCGGGATCCGAGGGCAAGGCCTGCTGGACGATCATCGTGGACCGGCCGGAATTCAAGAAGACCCCGTCCCATCCCAACAAGGACTGGGTCTGGAACGAGGGCGGGCCCGACAAGCAGGTCCCGCCGAAATCGACGGGGACGATCGAAGGCTTCCGCAATCCCGGCGGAGAGCTCCGGTGGCGCAGCATGAAAATCAAGGAACCCCCCAGGACCGTATTCCAGATCCTCGATAAGTCTTGAGTCGATCGACTCGCGACTCGTGACTTTTCGCATCCATGCCTGTACAAACCTGGATGACTTTTCTCTGGAGCTTCAATGGCTAAGACTGCGGTCTTCACGACTTCCAAGGGCGAGATCGTCGTCGACCTGTTCGACAAGGAGACGCCCGACACGGTCGCCAATTTCGAGAAGCTCGCGAAGAAGGGCTTCTACAACAAACTGAAGTTCCACCGCGTGATCCCGGACTTCATGGTCCAGGGCGGCTGCCCCGAGGGGACCGGCCGCGGCGGCCCGGGCTACCAGACCGAGTGCGAGATCCGCCCCGGGGTCCGGCACGAGCGCGGGTCGCTCGCGATGGCCCACGCGGGGACCTGCAAGCACGACAAAAAGACGGGCGCGAAAATCTCGGGGAGCTGCTCGAACGGCTCGCAGTTCTACATCACCCACAAGGCAACCGACTGGCTCGACGGCGTGCACACCGTCTTCGGACGCGTGACGAAAGGCCAAGACATCGTCGATTCAATCCAGCAGGGCGACGGGTTGACGAAAGTCGAAGTGCGGTAGTCTCGGATTCCTGATTCCTGATTCCTGATTCCTGATTCCTGATTCCTGATTCCTAATTCCTAATTCCTGATTCTTGATTCTTAATTCTTGATTCCGGTCTTCCCTATTTCACCTTCGCATCCCTGTACTTTTTCAGCATGCTCTCCAGCTTGTCCTGCACGTCTTTCGCCTTCGCCTTCGAGGTGATCTCGTAGATCCCAAACCGCTTCGGCTTGTCGGGCCGCGGGTCGAGGAAGGCGACCGCGGGGAGGCTGATGTACTGGTAGGTCGTCTTGTTGGCGTCCGTGTCTTCGTTCGTCGAGGGAATCTCGACCCAGACGAACTTGTCCACCCGGCTCCCCGCGAGCTTGCTGAGGCGGTCCTGCGCGTCGGCGAGGTCCTCCTTGTCGTCGTGGAAGTAGACCGCCACGGGCTTCTTCTCCTCCTTGGCGCGGGCGACCCCCTCGTCGACCGACGAGTGCCAGAGCACCGGCCGGCCCGGGAAGCGCTTCGACGCCTTGTCCAGCTCGGCCGCGATCGCCGCGGCCTCCCGCGCGGTCACCTCGCCGAGGGGCTTCCCGTCGGGGTCGAGGATCAGCAGCGTGGGGAAGCCGGTCACCGCGTGCAGTTTGCGGATCTCGGCGTTGGCCTTTTCGTCCGGGCATTCGAGGAGCACGGGGATCAGCTTGCCCGCCACGGTCACGACGGCGCCGTCGGAGAACGGGCCCGCGTCGAGGGCGCGGCAGGCGAGGCCGCCGTCCGTGAAGTAGAGCAGGGAGGCGCGCTGCTCGAGCCGGGCGCGCTTCATGGCGACCGAGACGTCGCGGCGCCAGGTGATCTTTCCGCCGACGGGGGCGGAGGGCGTATCCTGGAAGACGACCAAGGCGGCGAGGATCAGGAGTGTCTTCATGGCGTCAGTATAGTCAACGACACAACCCGCGTCACGGTAGTGCAACTTTCATTGTGGGTGCACCTTCCCGCTTCCCGTTACCCGTTACCCGTTACCCGTTTCCCGTCGGGCCGGCCCCTTCTGGAACGGGGAACGGGAGTCGGGGAACGGGAAGCTCTTGTGTCGCCTGTCAGTTCTTGGTTTTGTTCATCGTCTTTGGTAGTCTCACGGGTCCCCACTTCAATTCGCGGTTGCCATAGGAGAGAGCCATGACGACTCAAAGCTCACGCCGCGAGGCGATACGTTCCATCGCGGAATC
>DATHFI010000131.1:0-4128 GCA_035490275.1 Planctomycetota bacterium | reverse complement strand
GCTCATGGTCGACGACATCCAGGGCGGCACCTTCACGATCACGAACCCCGGCATCTACGGCGGCCTCTTCGGGACGCCGATCATCAACCAGCCGCAGGTGGCGATCCTCGGCATCGGCGGCATCGAGAAGCGGCCGGTGGTGATCAACGACGCCATCGCCATCCGGCCGATGTGCAACCTCGTCCTGGGATTCGACCACCGGTCGATCGACGGCGCGATCGCGGACCAGTTCATGGCATTCCTGAAGAAAACCCTGCAAGAGTGGAATCAACCGATCAAATGAGCGACGCCGTTCCGGTGGAGCTGGTGCGCAAGCCGCCCTGGCTCAAGGTGAAGTACCCGTCGGGCGCCGGCTACCAGGAGACACTCCGAGTCGCGCGCGCCGAGCGGCTCCACACGATCTGCGAGGACGCGCTCTGCCCGAACATCGCCGAGTGCTGGGGGCGCCGCACGGCGACCTTCATGATCCTCGGCGACGTCTGCACGCGCTCGTGCGGGTTCTGCTCGGTGAAGAGCGGCCGCCCGCTCGCCCCGCCCGACCCCGACGAGCCGCGCCGCACCGCCTCGGCCATCGCGAAACTGGGGATCCGCCACGCCGTCATCACGAGCGTCAACCGCGACGAATGGCCCGACGGGGGCGCCTCGATTTTCGCGGAGACGGTGCGCCAGATCCGCCTCCAGAGCCCCGGGACCCGGGTGGAGCTCCTGACGCCCGATTTTCTGGGCAAGATGAACGCGCTCGAGATCGTGTGGGATTCGAAGCCCGACGTATTCGGCCACAACGTCGAGTGCGTGCGCCGGCTCCAGCGCGTCGTGCGCTCCGCGGCGAACTACGAGCGCTCGATCAAGGTCCTGACCGAAGCCAAGCGCCGCCATCCGACGATGTTCGTCAAGACGGGCCTCCAGGTCGGACACGGCGAGACGCTCGAGGAAATCACCGAGGTGATGGACGACCTCGCCCGGTTCGGGCTCGACATCATGACCATCGGACAGTACCTCCAGCCGACGCGCGACCACCTGCCGGTCCGGCGGTTCTACACGCCCGACGAGTTCGCGGCGCTCGGCGGGGAGGCGAAGAGGCGCGGCATCAAGTTCGTCCAGAGCGGGCCGCTCGTCCGCAGCAGCTATCGCGCGGAAGAACCGTTCGAAACCGTCCAGGACGCCGGACATTGACACCAGGTTCGGGGACTGATATCACGACCCACTCTTCGGAGGACTCTTCTCACGTGATGCCATTCGTCGCCCGCGAGATGTTCCTGACCAAGGGGGTCGGACGCCACAAGGAGAAGCTCGCGAGCTTCGAGGAGGCGCTCCGGAACGCGCGGATCGCGCGCTTCAACCTCATCCACGTCTCGAGCATCTTCCCGCCGCACTGCAAGATGATCTCGCCCAACAAGGGGCTCGGGAAGCTCAAGAGCGGCCAGGTGCTCCCCGTCGTCCTCGCCCGCGCCGAAACGAACGAAAACCGGCGGCTCGTCGCCGCGAGCATCGGCGTCTCCATCCCCTCGAATCGCGACCAGTACGGGTACCTCTCCGAGCACCACAGCTACGGCGAGACCGAGGACCAGGCGGGGGAGTACTCCGAGGACCTCGCGGCGTCGATGCTCGCCACGATCCTGGGCCTGGACTACGAGACCGGCGCGACGTGGGACCAGCGCGAGGAGCAGTGGAAGATCTCGGGCAAGATCGTGAAGACGATGAACTCCACGCAGTCGGCGATCGGCTCCCTGGGGGCGTGGACTACGGTCATCGCGGCGGCGGTCTTGATTCCCTGATCAGGCAGCCGTCGGCTCCGAATCCCATGCCGGAAGGCTCCTCATCGCCGTTTCCGGCTGAATGCTGATCGCTGAGTGCTGAAAGCTCACTTTACTTCGCCTCGATCTTCGTCAACGCGAAGTTGAGGATCTGCCCCTCCTGCGTTCCCGCGACGACGAACAAGCCCTTCGGGTTGAATCGCACCGCCCAGATCATCGGCTCCCCCGCGTAGACCGCCAGCTCCTGCCCCTTGTCCACGTCCCACAGCCGGACCGTCCCGTCGGCGCCGCCCGAGACGAGGAAGCGGCCGTCGGCCGAGAAGGCGAGCGACTGGACGCTCTTCTCGTGCCCGTCCAGCGTGCGGATCTCGGCCCCGGTCGCGGAGGAGAGCAGGTGGATGAGGTGATCCTGCCCGCCCGTGGCCAGGATCTGGCCGTCGGGGCTGAAGGCGAGCGTGGTGACCATCGCCGCGGCGTGCGGGTAGTAGGTCCGGAAATCGCGGTAGTTCCCGGCGTCCCACAGGACGACGCGACGGTCCGCCCCGCCCGAGGCGAGCAGGGTGCCGTCGGAGCGGAACTCCAGGCACGTCACCATGCCGGTATGGGCCTTGAGCGTCCTCCGGTTCACGCCCTTCTTCCAGTCCCAGAGGATCACGGTCTGGTCCATGCTTCCCGACGCGAGGGTCTCGCCGTCGGGGCTCCAGGAGAGCGAGGTCACCGTGTTCGTGTGCCCCTTGAGCGCGCGCAATTCCGTGAAGGTCTCCACGTCCCAGATTCGGACCGTGTGGTCGAGGCTCGCGGAGGCGATGGTGTCCTGGTCCGGATTCCATTGGACGGCCGTGACCATCTTCGAGTGGCCGGTCATGTTCCGCACCTGGATCCCGTTCGACTCCCTCCAGACGCGGACCGTGCGGTCGGCGCCGCCGGAGAGGAGGAACTCGCCCACGTGTCCGAAGTGGAGCGACTTGACCGCGTTCGTGTGGCCGATGATTGTCCGGCTCAGGTCGAATTTCATCGTGGGGGCCGGCTTGGACCGCGATCGGCCGAACAGCAGGCCCGTGAGCCCGGCCCCGGCGACGACGGCGCTCGCGGAGGCCGTGACGAGGAACTTCCGGCGCGAGGTCTTGAGCGGCGCGGTGGGCGGAGGCGGGGCCGGGGCCTGCTTGGTGATTTCCGCGGCCGCGCCTGCGCGGGCGGCCGCCATCCGGATCGAGGTGTCCCGGTACGCCCGCTGCGCCTGCTGGCTGATGTTGTCCAGGTCGGAGTCGAAGGGCGCCGATTCCGCGGATCCCCCGGCGCCGTCGATGAGCCCCCGGCTCTCGGCCCTCAGCTTCTCGCGCTTCACCTCGGGCCCGGCCATGTACTGCTTCAGGCGGCGCACGACCTCCGCGGGGTCGGAGATCCGCGTCACGGGATCCTTCACCGTCATCGCGGCGATAATTTCCGCCACTTCCTTCGGGACGTCCGGATTGACGACCCGGATGTCGGGGAGCTTCTCGTGGACCTGCTTCATCAGGATCGCGAAGGGGGTTTCGCCGTCGAAGGGGGGGAATCCGGCGAGGCACTGCCAGAAGGTGATGCCGAGCGAGTAGATGTCCGAGCGGACGTCCATCGAGTGCCCCTCGGCCTGCTCGGGGCTCATGTAGTGGGGCGTGCCGAGGGACTGCCCGGTCAGCGTGAGCCGCGCCGCGTCGTCCGTCGCCCGGCGCGCGAGCCCGAAGTCGGTGACCTTCACGTGGCCGTCGGGGGTGATCAGGATGTTGTCGGGCTTGATGTCGCGGTGGACGACGCTAAGGGCGGCGGCCGCCTCGAGCGCGAATCCGACCTGGAGCATGACGTCGCAGGCGGGGGAGACGGTGATCTTCCCCAGGGAGCGGAGCATCATTCCCAGGGACTGGCCGTCCACGTACTCCATCACGAGGTACGGGTAGTTGTATTCCTTGCCCGTGAAGTGGAGCTGGACGATGTTCGGATGGCTGAGGTTGGCGACGATCTTGGCCTCGCGGTTGAGCCGCTGGAGCGACTCGTCGTCGTCGATGATGTCGGGGGCGATCACCTTGATCGCGACGGGGCGGTCGAGGTTGAGCTGGTTGGCGAGGTAGACGGCCCCCATGCCGCCCTTGCCGATCAACCGCTCGATCCGACAACCGCCGAAAAGCTTCCCCAGGAGGGGGTCGGCCGACTTCGTTTTGAGCGGTTCCAAAGATAGTGGTTCCGGAGATCGCGGGCATTATAACACGCCGTTTTGCGGCGCGACCCGCGACTCACGACTCACGACTAGCTCTGTTGAAACCGCCTCCTCACCACGAAGGCACGAAGCCACAAAGAAGAGGGATTCCTCGAGAGCGCCCGCCGGCGTTCATGGCCCGAAGGG
>DATHFI010000130.1:0-2631 GCA_035490275.1 Planctomycetota bacterium | reverse complement strand
GCCGTGTTGATGTTCACGGGATGGCGCATCTCGACTTCGATGAGCCCGTTGATGTAGTCGGCGCCGATGGGCGGATCGGTCTCGATCGCGGGAAGCCCGATGATGTAGAGGCCGTTCCGGACGACCTTCGTCTCGAGCGGTTTCATACCCGGCTTGATGACGTGGATCCTCGCCCCGATTCCCAGGTGATAGGCGTTGTCCACGAGGACGCCCCGGATGCTCATCCCCGCGTCGGCCGGATTCTGGATGGTGCCGATCTCCCGGATCTTCTGGGGACGGACCCAGCGGGCCGCGCGGCCCGAGTAAATCGTGAGGACGTCCTTGAGGTCGACGACCTTCGGGTCGAGGATTCCCCGGATGGTGATGCAGGGGCGGTCGGGCGCCGTGAGGACGTTGATCTTCCCCTGCTCATCCTGGGCCGTGACGCCCCAGAGGGAACCGTGCGGATCGAGAACCTTCAGGTCCTTGAGTCGGGCGTCCCGCATCTCGACCTGGAATTCCCCCGGCTCGTCCATGTAGGGCGTGCCGCCGTTCGCCCGCTCCAGGCCGTCGGCCCCGCGGAAGAGCTGCGACGCGGCGAAGTTGCGCACCCCTTCGGCGCCGTACCCGGCCTGGCGCCGCGCGCGCTCCGCGACCGCCGTCTTCTCCTGCATGATCATGGAGAGGACGAAGGGCGTCGCGATGATCGCGAGCGCCATGATGACCGTGAGGACGAGAATGAGGGCGAGGCCGGATCGCCGGCCGAGGTGGGGCGTTCCCCGCATCATGACCTCCTGAGGCCGGGCGTCCCGCGGATATGAAAAAAGCGGGACCCCGTCCAAGTCGAGATCCCGCTCCGCTTCCAAGACTACACCATGATATACAACATTGCAAGAATTGACATTTGAGGTCCTCATCGCTTGATCAGTCCCTGCCGGGTGACCACGATCGTGCGGGAGGCGACGGGCGAATGGAGGGTCAGCGTCAGCTCCTGCGGGTGGCGGGCGCCATCCAGCCTTCCCGCGTTGTCAAAGGCGATGATGAACTCGCCGTCCTGCACCTTGGAGCCCTTCGGCAGGTCGAACTCCACCTCGGGAGGCAGGGCGTACGTGTCGTGCGGGACGACGAGGCTCAGCCGCACCTCGTCGATGTACCCCGCGATGCCGTCCTTCCTCGATCCCACGATCAAGGGGGCCGCGCTCTTCCACGTGTGGCGGCAGGGCTTCGTCCCCACCTCCGCCCCGTTGAGAAGGATCTTGATCTCGCGCCCGTTGTAGACCGCCTGGAGATAGATCCAGGACTCCCGCGGAATCAGGTGGGTTTCCGAATTGGCGGTGACATTTCCGACGCGGACGTGGACCCTGCCGACGGGGTCCGCCCAGACCTCCATGTCATTTCCGATGCTCGCCAGGATGTGCTTGCCGGTCCCCGGGAAGCGGTAGAACCACATCTCGATGGCCATTCCCTGGTCGGGCCGGTAGACCAGCACCTCGCCGCAATCGATGAAGTGCGGCCCGTTGAAGCGGTACGCGAGGCCCACCCGGCCCTTGTCCTGCACCGCGCCGCTCACCTTGATGTCCTTCCCGAACGCCCCCGTGGTGTCCTCGAAGTGCCACATGCCGATCGTCTCGCGCGTGAGCGCCCCGATGCTCCGTTCGTTCATGTCGAGCACGACCCACGCGGGCGCGTTTTCCGCGCGGGCGTGTTCGGCGGCGGCCCGGAGCATCGAGGAGACGGTGTTGGCCGCGGCCATGACGCCGAGGTCCTTGTTGGCGTTCCGCAGGATGCCGAGGGAGAGGCCGAGGATCATCGAGAGGATGACGATGACGACGAGAATTTCGAGGAGGGTCACGCCCGACCGGGGCGCTCTGCTGGCGGACCCGGGCCCTGCGCGCACGGTCATCACCGGAGCTGGATGTCGTCCGCGGTCCCGGGTTTCCCGTCGGGCCCCACCGACATGATCTGGAATTTGCTCGATCGGAGAAACGTCCGGGTGTTGGCGCTCCTCGCCGGCTCCACGTTGTATTCCTGCCCCCCGACGTCGAACTTGTACCGCTTCAGGCTCGCGCTCGCCCTCTGGTAGTCCTTCGCGTGGAAATAGATGATGGGATATCCCCAGGCGTCGGAAATCTCCCGCAGGTCGCAGTCGCCGAAGAACCATCCCGTGATGTTCGTCGAGGCGGTGTCCCGGTCGATGTTCACGTACATGTCGTCCTTGATGCTGCTGAGGAGCTGCGGGCCTTTCCGATTGCTGGCCAGGCAGGCCGTCAGCGCCTCCGCTCCGTTGTTCGTCTCATTGGGCATGGTGATCTTGAATTCCGCGAGCGTCGTCGGCGGGTAGTCCCCCCACTGTATCTGGTACTGCTCGCAGGCGCCGCCGAGCCCTTCGATCATCGCCTCCGTGCGCGTGACCTTCGAACTCCGCATCGCGGCCGTGACCCCCACGACGGCGAGCGACATCAGGATGCCCAGGATGACGATCACCACGAGCATCTCGATGAGCGTAAATCCTTCGACTCGCACCTCGCGGTGCTCGCTCAGGACAAGCCCTCGATGGGTTGTACGCACGGGTGACGTCAACGTCGCGGCCATCCGTCCTCCGTCCCCCTCTACTTTTCGACGACGAGCACCCGCACGTCGTCCACACCGAAC
>DATHFI010000129.1:0-3777 GCA_035490275.1 Planctomycetota bacterium | reverse complement strand
CGCTGCAGCTCCTTCAGGCGGGCGACGTGGACGTTGATCGCCTTCATCACGACGTCGCCGTACTTCGCCATGATCGCCTTCTCGCGGGCGCACATGACGAGGGCCTCGGTGCAGAAGATCGCCCCCCACATGTCGTCGCCCTCGATCCGGCCGCCGGAGGCGTTTTCCGTCTCCTCGCGCGGGCGCAAGAGCCACAGCATTGCCTTCTCGAGCACGGGCGGGATGGCCTCCGCCTTCTCGAGGTCCTTGTACTTCGCGAACTGCCACTCCGCGAGGAGCGACATCACCGCGAGGGCCGACATGCCGCGGATGCCGTGGACGCCCGCTTCGTTGATGTCCGATCCGAACGACCCGTCGGGCGCCTGCTTGGACTTGAGGAAATTGATCCCGGCGCCGAAGGGCCCCTTGATCACGTTGTAGATCGGCCGGTTCAGGGGCACCTCGAGCATCTTCATCAGGTTCTTCATCTCGGCCTTCGCCCGGGAGTGCTTGTCGTTCAGCTTCAGCGCCTCCTCGAGGAGGACCTGGGCGTCGCGGAAGAGCTCGTACTGGACCGCCTGCTGGGACAGGTTCACGAGCGTGTCGGGGTTGATCGGGGCCTTCTCCTCCGAGACTTTCCGCCGCACCTGGAGCAGGCGGCGGAAGACGCCGAGCGACTCGTCGTAAAGTCCGTACTCGTCGCGGACGCGCTTGCCGAACTCCTCGAGCGGCTTCTCCTCGTCCTTGACGGTGGGAAGCTCCAGCTCGTAGGCGCGCTTGAAGTGTTTTTCCGCCTCGGCGTCGAGATCGCCGTCGCGGTCCGGGTGGGCGCATTTCTTGGCGAATTCGCGCTGGGCCTTGGCCTCGTCCTTGATCTTGGTTGATTCCTTCTCGTACCAGGCCTTGTTTTCGGCGAGCATTTCCCAAGAGGTCTTGCCCATCTCCACCCGGAGGACTTCTTTCACGGGAAAGTAGATGGTCTCGCCGCGTTCGTTTTTCACCCGGTAGCACGGGATCGGGCTTCCCTGGCCCGTGGCGCGCTTGATGATGTCCCGATCGACCTTGCACTCGATGATGTTGCCGTCCTTGAGGTACAGGATGTCGGCGAACGCGGGAGCCGCCAGCCCGACCAGGATCGCGGCCGTCGCGGCCGCCGAAAGCGCGCGCCTCATCGCTCGTCCTCCCCGGGGTCCGACGGGTGTTGAATCCCCCTGATCGAGGGGCATGATATCATTAATACGTCGGAGGCCCCCCGGCGGCAGGCAAAAATGCGGCGGTGGGTCAGATTCGAGTTTCCAGACCCCATATCCCAGTCTTCGGAAGTTTCCAGCTTCAAGCTCCATAGCCGAGAATCACCCGGATTGCACTCCATTGCGCTCTTCGCCTCCGGCTTGCGACTCGGAACTTCAGGGGCTGGGATCTGGGATCGGGGATCTGAAAACCGACCCACTACGAAAAACACACCACGAAAAATGCGATTGCCTTGAAGGGTCCCTGCTGTTATTATCCCGCGCCGAAACGGAGATTGCGTCCATGGCCCATCGCCCGCGCCGCCAGATTAACAAGTTCTCGGGATGCTCCCACCGGGGCCTCGGGAAGTACTGCCATTTCTGCAAGGACCTCGCCGCCGGCAAGCCCGTCGGGCGGAAGACGGTGAAGAACGAGGAGGGGGCGATGGTGGCGGTCGCCGACCTGAAGCCCAAGACCTGGAAGCGCGCCAAGTGCCCCTACTGCGGCGGATCCCGCGTCAAAAAGAACGAGATGAACGCCTTCTCCGCGAACGACGCCTTCGAGTACCGGTGCACCGCGTACGAGTGCGGCAAGCAGTTCAACTCGGAGCAGGTGAAGGAGTACGAGGACGTCGAGGTGAAGGAGAAGAAGGGCCCCGTCGAACGGTGGAATCGACTTACCGACTAACCTCGGAGCGCGGAAAGCGGACAGCGGATAGCGGCCTCACTCCTACCGAATCAACCCCCTCTTCATCGCCAGGAATACGGCGTGTGGAGCGTTTTGTGCTCCCAGTCTGACGAGCATTCCCGCGCGGTGAGTCGCCACCGTTTTGGCGTCGATCCCGAGGCGCTTCCCGGTTTCTTCCGACGTGAGCCCGCGCGCCATGAGGTGAAGGATCTGCAGGTGGCGGCGGGTCAGCTTGTGGTTGGAGTTTTTCACGCGGCTTCCCCCTCCGCGGCCCAGGAGGGAGACGCTTCCTTTCCCGTCAGCGCCGGCTCGCTCCGAGCGAAGTCGGCGATGATCGCCTCGACTTCCGCGGGCGTCTCCACCTTGAAGGCGCGGACGCGCATGTCCGATCCGCCGACGACCGCGACGACGTACCAGGAGACGACCTTCCGTACCCGGAGGCACGCCATCCGGTCGCCGTAGAGTTCGCGCAGGTACCCGAAGTGCTCGCCCAGGACCGCCGCGCGTTCCGTGATCGAAGGTGGAGCGGGCGACTCCGACCCCGCGAGCGTCCCCTGCACCTCGCGGTATATCCACGGATTGCCGAGCGCGCCGCGCGCGAGCATCACGCCGTCGCACCCCGTCGCCTCGATCATGCGCGTGGCGTCGGCGCCGCACCGGATGTCGCCGTTGCCGATGACGGGGATCGAGACCGATGCCTTCACCTTGCGAATCGCCTCGTGATTCGACAGGCCGCGATAAAGCTGCTTCTGCGTCCGGCCGTGGGCTGTGATTGCCGCGATGCCGCCGCGATCGGCGATCCGCGCGACCTCGAGAAACCGGTCGTCGTCCCCTTCGTCGAATCCCGTCCGCATCTTCATCGTCACCGGGATTTTCACGGCGGGGACGAGCTTCTCGAAGATCCGCGCGACCTGGTCGGGCTCCCGGAGCAGCGCCGAGCCGCACTGGTCCTTCACGACCTTGTTCACGGGGCAGCCGAGATTGAGGTCGATCACGTCGGCGCCGAGCCCCTCGAGCCGTTTCGCGGCCTCCGCGAGGAGCGACGGGTCGCGGCCCAGGAGCTGCATGCCGAGGGGATGGTCCCAGTCGGCCGTCGCGAGCATCGCCCGGGTCCGCTCGTTCCACTCGACGACAGGGCGGTCCTTGACCATCTCGCAGAAGGCGAGCTCGCACCCGAACCGGCGCGCGATGCGGCGGTACGCGAGGTCCGTGCACCCCGCCATCGGGGACTGCAGAACTCTCTGTTGGAGCCGTAGCCCGCGGCTGTTTAGGATGTCGGCCTCCCCGTGATCCCGAAACTGATTCTCGCGTCCGCATCGCCGGCACGGCGCGACCTGCTCCGGAAAGCCGGCGTCCGATTCGACGTCCTCCCGTCACGGGCCCGCGAACTGCGGGGACGCGGCCGGACCCTCGCCGCCACCGTTCTGGAAAACGCCCTGCGCAAGTCCCGCGCGGCCGCGCGCCTCCACCCGAGCCGATGGGTGCTCGCGGCGGATACGATGATCGCGTTCCGGGGAAGGATATACGGAAAGCCCGCGAGCCGCAAGGCGGCGCTGGAACTCGCCCGCGCCCTTTCCGGAACGACGCACGAGCTGGCGACGGGCGTGGTGCTTCGGCGCGGAGGCCGGATCCTGAAGCGGGCCGTGATCTCGCGGGTCCACGTGCGGCGACTCGATGAGCGCGCGCTGAGTCGACTCTTCCGAAAGGCGGATCCGACCACCGTCGCCGGCGGCTATCGCGTGAGTCCGCGGCGGGATCCGCTCATCGAGCAAATCGACGGCTCGTTCACGAACGTGGTCGGCCTCCCGATGGAGTGGTTGTTGCCGCGCCTGCGCGCCTTGCGCGTTGTCTGAACGCCTCGGCGAGGACGACGGCCGCTGC
>DATHFI010000128.1:0-13793 GCA_035490275.1 Planctomycetota bacterium | reverse complement strand
GGTGATCTTGATCGAACGAAGCTTGACGCGGACCTTGGAGTCGTCGGCGGTCTTCAGCTCGGGCTTGTCCTGGATGTTGACCTGGGGCGCCTCCTTCTCGAGGCGCTTCTCCTCGTCGGACTTCTTGAGGGACTGCTCGACCTGTCCGCTTTCCCGGCCCTGGGCCCAGGCGGGCGCGGGGGCGGCCGCGGCGATCGCGACGAAGAGCGCGGCGAGGCAGGGCGCGAGGGCACGGAGCGGGAGGGGGGAGTTGACCATAGTCGGAGATTCACATTGGAGAAATAAAAAATTTGGAAAGCCAGAAGCGCCCATTTCTATACCCGCACCCCAGAGCCGTCAAGGAACATCGAGCCCCCAACCGGGCGCGCTCCCGGGGCGGGCCGCCGGACGGCGGCGCCGGGAGCGTCAGAGCGACAGCGTGAAGGAACTTACCCCCGGGCTCCCCCTTCGAGGCGCCACCACCTCCGCCGGAAGGAAGGGCCTTGAAATCTAGGACGTCCGGAACCCCCCCGATTCCGGCCCGATATTCAAAAAATACCGCCCAGTCGCCCCCCGGCGGCGCACACTGAATAGTGGTAGCGCCTTTCGCCCTGCTCGCGGTCCTCCTGGCAGCCCCGGACGAGTGGTCCGAGTTCCGCGCCCTGGCCCGCGATCGGGATCCCGACCGGCGGTGCGAGGCGGTCGCGAAGATCCGCCCGCTCGCCGACCTCGCGATGGTCCAGGCGCTCCTACCATTGATGGCCGATCCCCATCCGCGCGTCCGGAAGCGGGCCGCGGAGGCGGTCGCCCGGGCCACGGCGCCCGACTGCGTGGATTTTCTCCACAAGGCGGGCCTCAGGAATTCGCTGAAGGTCGTGCGCGTCCTGGCCGCCGGATGTCTTGGAATTATTCGCGACCCGTCGAGCGTCGGGCCGCTCGCCGCGTCGCTCGGCGACGTGGACCCGGAGGTCCGGGCCGCGGCCTGCGCGGCGCTCGCGCTCTTCGAAAGTCGCGAATCGGTCGGGAAGATCGTTGCTATCGCGGAGCGCGACTCGGCGTGGATCGCGAAAGCGGCCGCCCTCGAGGCGCTGGTCGCGCTCGATCGCGATTCGGCGACGCGGCTCGCGACCCCCGCGGTCGCCGATCATGCGTGGCAGGTCCGTCTCACCGCGGCCCGGATCGCGCCGTCGGTCGATCCGGAAACCGGGCTCGCCGTCTATTTGGCCGCAATCGCCGACGGCGACTGGCGGGTGCGCGTCCAGGCGATCGAGTCGGCGTGTCTGCTCCGCGTCCGGGCGACGATCGGGCCGATGATCGACCTGCTCGGGAAGGAGCGGGGGCGGCTCCGGTGGGATCTCTATCTCGCCCTGCGCGACCTGACGGGCAAGGAGCTCGGGCTCGACGCGCCGAACTGGAAGCGGTGGTGGGACGTGAACCGCGACACGTTCGAGGTCCCGCCGCGGCCCGCCGCCGGCGCCGCCGTGGAGCGGCCCAACGGCGAGACGGGCGTCCAGTTTTTCACGCTGCCGATCCTCTCGACGCGGATGTCGTTCGTCCTCGACCTGTCGGGCTCGATGCGCGATCCCGCGCCGCCCGCGCCGGGCCGGCCCGCGGAGTCGAAGCTCGATCTCGCGAAGCGCGAGATGGGGAAGACGATCGCGCAGCTCCCCGAGGCGGTGTGGTTCAACCTGCTCTTCCTCGGGTGCGACCAGGAGGGCCGGTACGCGAAGGAGCGGATGGCGTGGAAGCGGACGCTCCAGCCCGCGACGGCGCGGGGGCGCGCCGAGGCCGCGGCGTTCCTGAACCGCCAGGAGGGGCACGGGTGGACGAATATCTGGGACGGGATCGAGCTCGCCTTCGAGGACGACGCCGTCGACACGATCTACCTCTATACCGACGGCGGCTGCTCGCGCGGAGTCTTCGTCGCGACCGACGACATCTTCGACGAGCTGGGGAAGCTGAACCGGTTCCGCAAGATCATGATCCACACGGTCGAGGTGGCGGGGGAAAAGAAGAACACGGCCGACAACATCAAGCTGCTCAAGGGGATCGCGGAGGAAACGAAGGGGATGTATCGACTGGCGAAGTGAACTTCCCAGGAATATCAACCACCAAGTCACGAAGACACCAAGAGGGTGCCGATGCGGCCGCAGAATGGGACGGAAGGAAGGGCCGCGGGAGAAGACGGCTTCTCCCCGCGGCCCTTCCGTCCGTCCCCGGCCCCTGTGGGGCCGGTTCGTGGCCCGAAGGGCCACGAACTTCTGCGGCCGCGCTCTTGCTCACGAGTCGGAGGTCGCCGTCAATGAAGTGCTCCCGGGATTTCCATCTGAACCCGGACGGCAGTCCCAAGCCCCTCCCGCCTGAAGCGGACCGAACAGCCACCCAGATTGTCGACGCGGCGTTCGCCGTCCATTCCGGGCTTGGACCCGGCCTCCTTGAGAGCGTCTACGAGGTCTGCCTGCTCTATGAATTTCGCAAGAGGGGTTTGAGAGTCCAAAGCCAGCTGGTCTTGCCGGTCCTATACGATGGCCTCCAGATCGATGCGGGACTGCGAATTGACGCCCTCGTGAATGGATGCGTTGTATTGGAGCTGAAGGCGGTGGAGAGGGCGCTGCCGGTTCATCGGGCCCAAGTGCTGACCTATCTCAAACTCTCGGGGATGCGATTGGGTCTCCTGATCAATTTCAACGTTCCTTTGATCAAGGACGGGATTGCCAGGATCGCGTTATGAGAGCCTCCGTCAATCGTTGGGCTTAGGAGGAAGATTGTGAACTTCCACTGCCGAGAAGTCTGTCTTGGTGTCTTCGTGCCTTGGTGGTGGGTCCTTTGCCCCGGTTCATGAGTCACTTACTGTGGAGGTGGTCCCGTACTTGGGCCTCCACTCTGGCGTGTCTTCTACTCTCCTGTCCGCGGCAGTCGTCTCCCGGTATTCGGGTCGTGATCCTCCACACGGCTGATCTGCATGGTCAGGTTGATCGTCTACCGCAGATGGCCGCTTACATCGCATCGGAACGCGCCGCATCGACAAGGTCAGGTTGCCGTTTTCTTTACGTGGATTCGGGCGACTTCTTTCAAGGCACTCCCGAGGGCGATCTCACGCGGGGCCGCGCGGTGCTTGACGCGCTCAACGCGATGAGGTGCGACGCGCTCGTGCCGGGCAATCACGACTTCGATCTCGGCCCCGGGGTGACGGAGGAGCTGGCGAAGTCGGCGCGGTTCCCGTTCCTCGCGGCCAACCTGCGGCGGACCGGCGGCCGGGGTCCACCACCGTGGCTGAAGTCGTCGCTTCGCCTGCCCGAGCTTCGGCTGGAGCTCGTCGGGCTCGTCACGTCGGAAATGGAAAAGCTCTCGTCGCGCCGCGCGCGCGAGGGGCTCGAGTTCGCGCCCGAGGCGGAAGCCCTCGCGGCCCACGCGTGGGCTCCCGGCGCCGCGCGGATCCTCGTCACGCACATCGGCATCGACCGCGATCGGGCGCTGCCGCTGAAGGGGATCGCGGCGATCCTCGGCGGCCACACGCACGTCGAGGCCGTCGAGACGCTCGCGAACGGAACGATCCTCATGCACCCCGGGTCGCACGGAACCTCGGTCGGCCGCCTCGAGCTGGAGCTCGACGCCGCGACGGGCGCGGTGCGCTCGGCGAAGGCGGCGGTGGTGACGCTCGACGGAATCCGCGGGGACGCCGCGATCCGCGGGCTGATCGAGGGAAGGACGGCGGAGATCCGCAAGGCGATGGCGGAGCGGGTCGGCCGCCTGGCCGTCGACCTGCCGCGCGGCGGGGCGGAGTTCGACGGCGTCTCGAGCCCGCTGGGGAATCACGTCGCCGATGTGGTCCTCGAGGCGGCGGGCGCCGAAGCGGCCGTGATCCTGAGGTCGTCGATCCGCGCGTCGCTGTTCGCCGGCCCGGTGCGGCGGCGCGATCTCTACGAGGCGACGCCCTTCCCCGACACGATCGTCGCGGTGACGGTGACGGGGGCGCGGCTGCGGTCCGCGCTGGAGCTCGCCGTCGGGGGCGACGAGCGCGTGCTCGTGGAGGTGGCGGGGATCGAGCTCGAGTACGACCGCTCCGCCCCGCGCGGCCGCCGGATCGGCAAGCTCGAGGTCGCGGGCGCCCCGCTCGATCCGCGCCGCCGCTACCGCGTCGCGACGCTCTCCTTCATGACCGAGCCCGACGGCCTGTTCGCCGCGGGCGCGGATTTCACCGACACCGGGCGCACCGTCTACGACGCCAACGCGGACTACCTGCGGAAGCGGCAACCGTTCACCCCGCCGGAATTCCGCCCGAGGATTCACGGATTCTCGAAATGAAGCGGGACCTGCGACTGTCGACCCGCGACTTCTTTCGGCGACTCACGACTATCGACCCACGAGTGACTCTGTTGAAAAGCCGGCTGAACCACCAAGGCACGAAGGCACCAAGAGGCCGAATTCCGAAGGCCTGCCGCAGAAGTTCGTGGCCCCAGGGGCCACGAACGGGCCCCTTCGGGGCCCAGGACGGACGGGAGGACCGAGGAAGAAGACGGCTTCTTCCTCGGTCCTCCCGATCGTCCTTTCTGCGGCTCCGACTTGGTGGCTTTGTGCCTTGGTGGTAAGGATTCAACAGAGCGACTCACGACTCCCGACTTCCTCGTTTGCTATAGTCTTTCGCCATGTCATCGATCGCTTACTCGGTCTCTCTGCTTCATCCGCGGACTCATCTTCTTGAGGTCACCGTCGACCTTTCGGGATTGGTCGGCGCTTCGTTTGATCTCGTCATGCCGGCGTGGACGCCGGGGTCGTACCGGATCCGGGACTACGCGCGGAACGTGCAGGATTTCTCCGCGGGCCGCCTGAAGTGGCGCAAGGAGGACAAGGGGCGCTGGCGGGTCATGACCGGCGGCGCCGAGCGGGCGCGCGTCACCTACCGCGTCTACGCGTTCGAGATGAATGCCCGCGGGGCCCACTTCGACGAGGACCACGGCTACCTCAACGGCGCGGCGGTCTTCATGTACCTCGACGGCGCGAAGGAGCGTCCCGTCACGCTCGACCTCCGGCTCCCCGCGGGATGGCGCGTCGCCACGGGATTGAGGTCGATGGGATCGCGGCGCTTCGCCGCCGCCGATTACGACGAGCTCGTCGACGGCCCCATCGAGGCGGGCCGGTTCGAAGTGAAAACCTGGCGGTCGCGCGGGGTGGAGCATCGGCTCGTCCTCCACGGCGCCGTGAACCGGCCGCTCGACCGCGTGACCAAAGATCTCGCGAAGATCGTGGAAACCGAGGCGCGCCTCTTCGGCGGCCTCCCCTACCCGGACTACACCTTCATCCTCCACACCGCGCCCGGGATCTACGGCGGCCTCGAGCACCGGAACTCCACGAGCCTCGAGTTCTCGTCGACGGGCTTCCGCGCGCGCGAAGATTACGAGGGCTTCCTCGAGCTCGCGGCGCACGAGTACTTCCACCTGTGGAACGTCAAGCGGATCCGGCCGGCGGTCCTCGGCCCCTTCGACTACGAGCGCGAGGTCTACACGACGCTCCTCTGGGCCATGGAGGGGATCACCTCCTACTACGACGGGCTCTTCCTCGTCCGCGCCGGGCTGACGACGCCCGAGCGCCACTTCCGCAAGACGGCGAAGCGGTGGCAGGCGTTCCTGGACAAGCCGGGCCGCCGCCACCACACGCTGAGCGAATCGAGCTTCGACGCGTGGATCAAGCACTACCAGCCCAACGAGCACTCGCCGAACGCGACGATCTCCTACTACGAGAAGGGCGAGTTCGTGGGGATGGCGCTCGACCTCGAGATCCGCCGCCGGACGCGCAACCGCCGGTCGCTCGACGACGTCCTGCGCCGGCTCTACAAGCTCGTCGAATCGGAAGGCGCGGGATTCCCGGAGTCCGAGTACCGCCGCGTCTGCGAGGAGGTCGCGGGCGGATCGCTCGCCGGATTCTGGCGCGACTTCATCGACGGCACGCGCGAACTCGACCTCGGGCGGTACCTGGCCACCGCGGGCCTGGGATTCAAGCGCGAGCCGAAGAAAGAGGAGGGGGAGGCGAAACCCGCGAGGGGCCCGTGGCTCGGCGCCGCGGTCCAGCGCTCGGGCGACCACCTCGCGGTGACGACGGTGCGGTCGGGCTCGCCCGCGGAGCGCGCGGGGCTTTGCGCGCGGGACGAGATCCTCGCCCTCGACGGATCGAGGGCCGAGGTCGATTCGTGGGAAAAGCGGCTGGAGGATTTGAAACCCGGCCGGCGCGCGCGGCTGACCGTCCTGCGCTCGGGGAGAATGAGGGAGATCGAGATCATTCCCGATCTGCGCGACGCGACGGTGCTGAAGATCGTGCCACTCTCGAAGGCAACCGCGCTCCAGAAGCAAATCTACCGGTCGTGGCTCGGCAAGCCTTGGAAGCCCGGCAAGCGGCCGTAATTCAGCCTTATTTTCCTTGCGTGGTCTGGATTAACCGCACGAGTCCGTTGAGATCGTCCACGGATAGTTTTGTGCCAATCCGCGCCATGACTCGGTGCAATGTCGCCTGGCCCCCTTTCACGATCATGAAGGCCAGCGCGTACCGCGTGATCGGACGGCCCAGCGCCTCCTCGGTCGTGAGCTCCGCGAGCGCCAGCTCGGCGTCGACGAGCGGGAGCGCCTCGACCGCGGCCGCCTGGACGTCGGCATTCTCCGAGCGCATCTGCGCGAGCACCGTCTTCGTGGCCCCCTTCCCCTGCAGCGCCGCCAGCGAGAGCACCGCCGCGCGCCGCACGCCCGAATCGCCGTCCTTGATGAGCGCCTCCAGCTTCGGCGCCGCCTCCGCGACCTTCATCGCGCCGACCGCGACGGCCGCGTCCTTCCGCACGGCCGGGTCCGGATCGTCGAGGCATCGCGCGATCTCCGGGCCCGTCTCCGCCCAGGCGAGTTCGCCGGCGAGCGCGATCGCCGCGCGCCGGCCCGGCCCGCCCTGCCCGGCGATCCACTTCCGGACCTCCTCAACGCATCGCAGGGTCTTGAGCGCGAGGAGCGCCCTCGGCCGCAGCTCGGGCGACTCCTCCGCCAGCTTCGCGAGGGCCCCCGCGCCGGCCGCGACCTTCTGGCGCGCGACGTAGTCGATCGCCAGCTGCACGTCGTCGGGATCCGCCGACTTGAAGAGATCGAGCACGTCGGCGACCGCGTCGCCGGGCGGCGAGGCGAGGATCGGTTCCCGGATGAGGTGGGGCCGGAGCGACGGATTGGAGCGCCAGCACTTCAGGAGCGACCGCAGCGGCGCGGGATAGCGCCCCTGCCGGAGCGAGTTCAGCACGTTGTTCCTCATGTTCTCGTCGTCGCCCTCGAGGATCGCCCCGATGCACGCCTCCATCGCGGCGCGCTCGGGCTTGAGGTTCCGCGCGATCTCGAGAAGCTGGTACGAGATGTTGTAATTCTGGATCTTCGGGATGAGCTTGAGCAGGGCCGGCGCGGCCTCCTTGGGCGGCCGCAGGCGCTGGAGGTTGTACACGAAGTTCTCGTTGCCCGGATCGTCCCGGCCGAGGAGCTGCACGAGGGCGGGCCAGATGTCGCGGACGCGGTGGCGCTCCGCGATCTGGATCATGTAGCCCCGGTGCTCCGGAGTGGAGACCTCGGACAGGAGCACGGCGCTCAGGATGCGGCCCCCCTGCGTGCGGTCGAGCTCCTTGTTGCGCAAGGCCTGGTCGAGCCGCTGGAATCCCTGGCTCGGGTCGCCGTCGATGACCTCCTTCGCCCAGCGCGCGGGGAGCGTCAGTTCGCCGATCACTTTCTCGATCCGCGCCTTCGCCTCGCCCGTGGCCGCGCCCTTGACCTTGTCCAGGAGCGGGAGGACCGCCTCGCCCATCGCCAGGAGCTCCGCGACGGCCGCCTCGCGCTCCGCGATGGCCTCGTCCCCGAACTTCTCCACGAGCTCCTGGACCCTCTTCTCGTCGATCTTGGGCGCCTGCTGGAGCAGGACCGCGGCCATCACCAGATGAAGCATGGACACCTCCCCTGCTGACTATTCTGACGTCAGAAGCCCCCGCGCGGGCCCCCAATTCGACTCGCCACACGCGACGGATGACTCGCGACTTCTGTCCGCGACTCGCGACGCCCGACTTGCTGGGTTGAATACCCCTTCCTTCACCACCAAGCCACGAAGGCACCAAGCGGACGCCGATCGGTCGAGCGCCCGCCGGAAGGGACGGCCGGGAGAGCCGCGAGAGAAGCCGCCTTCTCTCCGCGGCTCTTCCCACCGTCCCAGGCCCCTTCGGGGCCGGTTCGTGGCCCTTCGGGCCACGAACGCCGGCGGGCGCATTCGAGGTATCCCTCTTCTTTGTGACCTTGGGTCTTCGTGGTGAGGAAACGATTTCGACAGAGCCACGCTCGACTCCCGACTCGTGACTTCCCCCGTCGATGTTTCGTCCTCTCGTGCTTGACAATCTATATCTATATATGCACATATATAGATATGAATGAGCACGCCGCGCTGTTCCGGCTCCTGGGGGACGAGGCCCGGCTGAGGATCCTCCACGCCCTCTCGCGCGAGGCGCTGAACGTCAGCGAGCTCGTCGAGGTCCTCGGGATCGTCCAGTCCGGCGTGTCGCGCCACCTCCAGCTCCTGAAAAGCGGCGGGCTTCTCGACGAGGAGCGCCAGGCGGGGTGGTCCTACTACCGCGCCCGGCCGGAGACGGCGACCAACGGGGCCGTCGCGCTCATCCTCGAGGAGCTCCGCGCCAAGGGGGCGTTCCGCGACGACGAGGCGCGAATGAAGGAGGTCCTCCGGACCCGCTCCGAGCGGCGCCCTCCCCCGCCGGGCCGCCACATCGTCCCGGGCCGATCGTGGGCCGCGTGGGCCCGGGGGCTCGGGCTTCTCCTCCCGAAATGGCGCGTCGCCGACCTCGGCTGCGGCTCCGGACAGCTCGCGCTCGAGATCGCCTCCTGGGCGGACTGGGTCGTCGGGATCGACCGCGACGCCGAAGTCTTGAAGAAGGCGCGAAGCCGCGCGCGCGTCCGGGGTGCCGGCAACGTCCGCTGGCGCGAGGGGAGCGTCGAGCGCGTCCCCCTGCCCGACCGCGCCGTCGATCTCGCGCTCCTCTCCCAGGTCCTGCATTGCGTCGACGATCCCGCGGTGGCGCTCGCCGAGGCGCGACGCATCCTCGTCCCGGGCGGCCGCATCCTCGTCCTCGAACTTCGCGCCCACAAGGAGACATGGGTCGTCCCGCGGCTGGGCCACGTCCGGCTCGGGTTCGTCCCCTCGGAGCTCCGCCGGCTCCTGAAGGACGCGGGTTTCCGGGGCGTCAGGATCCGACATGGAGACGGCAAGCGGGGAGACCCATTCCGAGTCCTCGTCGCCGACGGAAGAGTCCCGAACACGAAAGCGAAACGAGACCACTAGCGATTTTGGATTCTGGATTCTCAATTCTCGGCCCGAGAATCAAGAATCAAGAATCGAGAATCTTCCCCATGAATGAACGAGGCCGTCGTCTCCAGGAGATCTTCAACGAGAAGATCGTGACGCTGGATGGCGCTATGGGCACCATGATCCAGCGGCAGAACCTCACCGCCGCGGACTTCGGAGGGCCCGAGCTCGAGGGGTGCAACGAGAACCTCGTCCTGACCCGGCCCGACGTGATCGCGCGCATCCACGCGGAGTACCTCGAGGCGGGCGCCGACCTCATCGAGACCGACACCTTCGGCGCAACGCCGGTCGTGCTCGCCGAGTACGGGCTCGCCGACCGCGCCGTCGAGATCAACCGCCGCGCCGCGGAGCTCGCCCGCGCCGCGTGCACGAAGTCGGGCCCCGACCGCTTCGCCGCGGGCTCGATGGGACCCACCACCCGCACCATCACCGTCACGGGCGGCGTCACTTTCGATCAACTCATCGAAGGGTACCGGCAGCAGGCGGTCGGTCTCCTCCAGGGCGGGATCGACATGCTGCTTCTCGAAACGGCGCAGGACACGCGCAACCTGAAGGCGGGGATCCTCGCGATCCGCCGCGCCTTCGCGGAGACCGGGCTCGAGGTGCCGGTCGGCGTCTCGGCGACCATCGAGCCGATGGGGACGATGCTCGCGGGGCAGGGGGTGGACGCGCTCTGGGCCGCGCTCGAGCACGCGGGGCTGCTCTCGATCGGCCTGAACTGCGCGACGGGGCCCTCGTTCATGACCGACCACCTGCGGACGCTCTCCGCGATGGCGCCGGTCTTCCTCACGTGCTATCCCAACGCGGGACTTCCCGACGAGGAGGGGAACTACTCCGAATCGCCCCGCCGGATGGCGGAGGAGCTGGCGCGCTTCGTCGAGCATGGATGGATCAACGCGATCGGCGGATGCTGCGGCACGACGCCGGAGCACATCCGCGAGATCGCGAAGGTCGCGCGGAGCGGGAAGCCGCGCGCCCGGCCGGCGCACCACCGCACGCACTTCAGCGGCATCGAGTACGTCCCGGTCGCGGAGGACAGCCGGCCCGTCATCGTCGGCGAGCGCACGAACGTCCTCGGGAGCCGCAAGTTCAAGAAGCTCATCGCCGAGGGGAAGCACGAGGAGGCCGCCGAGATCGGCCGCAAGCAGATCCTGAGCGGCGCGCAGGTCCTCGACGTCTGCCTGCAGGACCCGGACCGCGACGAGACGGCCGACATGAAGCTCTTCCTCGAGAAGCTGATCCGCCGCGTCAAGGCGCCGCTCATGATCGACTCGACGGACGCCACGGTGATCGAGGTCGCGCTGACGTACTGCCAGGGGAAGTCGATCCTCAACTCGATCAACCTCGAGGACGGCGAGGAGCGGTTCAAGAAGGTCGTGCCGCTCGCGAAGGCGTACGGCGCGGCGCTGGTCGTCGGGTGCATCGACGAGCAAGGGCAGGCCGTGACGACGGAGCGCAAGGTCGCCGTCGCGGAGCGGAGTTACCGCCTGCTGACGGAGAACTACGGCGTCGCGCCCGAGGACATCCTCTGGGACCCGCTCGTCTTCCCGTGCGCGTCGGGGGACAAGAACTACATCGGGTCAGCGAAGCACACGATCGACGCGATCCACGAGTTGAAGCGCCGCTGGCCGAGGACACGGACGATCCTCGGGATCTCGAACGTCTCCTTCGGCGTCCCCGCGGCCGGGCGCGAGGTGCTGAACGCGGTCTATCTTTACCACGCGAGCCGGGCGGGGCTCGACCTCGCGATCGTCAGTTCCGAGAAGCTCGTGCGGTACGCATCGATCCCCGAGGAGGAAAAGAAACTCTGCGACGATCTCCTCTCCAACCGGGGGGCGGACCCCATCGCCGCCTTCACGGCGCACTTCCGGGGGAAGAAGATCGACACGGGCCCGCCGAAGGACAAGCTTCCGCTCGACGAGCGGCTCGCGCGGTGCATCGTCGACGGCTCGAAGGACGGGCTCATCGCGGACCTCGACGAGAAGCTGAAGGCGGCGGCGCCGCTCGACATCATCAACGGCCCGCTCATGAAGGGGATGGACGAGGTCGGCCGCCTCTTCAACGCGAACGAGCTCATCGTCGCGGAGGTGCTCCAGAGCGCCGAGGCGATGAAGGCGGCGGTCTCGCACCTCGAGAAGTTCATGGAGAAGCGGGCGGATTCGCTGCGCGGCAAGGCGATCCTCGCCACGGTGAAAGGGGACGTCCACGACATCGGCAAGAACCTGGTCGAGATCATCCTTTCCAACAACGGGTACCAGGTGATCAATCTCGGGATCAAGGTCGCGCCCGAGACGCTCATCGAGGAATACCGCAAGCACCGTCCCGATTTCATCGGGCTCTCGGGGCTGCTCGTGAAGTCGGCCCAGCAGATGGTCGCGACGGCGGAGGATTTCCGGGACGCGGGGCTGAAGGTCCCGGTCGTCGTGGGCGGCGCGGCGCTGACGAAGAAGTTCGCGTACACGCGGATCCGTCCGGCGTACGGCTCGACCGTGGTTTACGCGCGGGACGCGATGAGCGGGCTCGACATCGCGAACCAGCTCGTGGACCCGGAGCGGCGGCCGCGCCTCGAGGCGGCGGTGGAGGGCGAGGCGACGCGGTTCGTCCCGGCGCCCGTGGAGGTCGCGACCGCGGTCGCGCCGACGTTGGTGCGCTCGTCACGGATATCGGTCGAGGAGCCGATCCGCCGTCCCGCCGATCTGCGGCGGCACGAAGTCGAGGTCCCCGATCTCTCCGTCCTCTGGCCCTATCTCAACCTGCAGATGCTCTACTCGAAGCATCTCGGGCTGAGGGGGCTCGTGGAGCGGCTCGTCGCGCAGGGCGACGCGAAGCTGAAGGAGGTCGAGCGGATCGTGCGGGACGTCCAGCGGCGCGCCATCGAGGACGGCTGGCTGAAGGCGCGGGGCGTCTACCGGTTCTATCCCGCCTCCTCCGAGGGCAACGACCTCATCATCTACGACGAGTTCGGCCTCCAGGAGATCGAGCGCTTCACCTTCCCCCGCCAGCCGGGCCCCGACGGGCTCTGCCTCGCCGACTTCGTGCGTCCCGAGGGTCCGGAGCGCGACTACGTCGCGATGTTCGTGACGACGTGCGGCGAGGGGGTGCGGCCGCGGTCGACGGATCTCAAGGACCGGGGCGAGTACGTGCTGTCGCACACGCTGCAGTCGCTCGCGATCGAGACGGCGGAGGCTTTCGCGGAGAAACTCCACCAGGACCTGCGCGAGCAGTGGGGCATCGCCGACCCGCCGTCGATGGCGATGGTGGACCGGCTGAAGGCGCGGTACCAGGGGGTGCGCGTCAGCTTCGGCTATCCCGCCTGCCCGGATCTCGCGGACCAGGAGAAGCTCTGGCGGCTCCTGCGGCCGGACGAGATCGGCGTGAAGCTGACCGAGGGGCACATGATGGATCCCGAAGCGAGCGTCAGCGCCCTCGTCTTCCACCATTCACAAGCGAAGTACTTCAACGTGGAAACGCCGGCCCTGACCTGAGGCCGGAATCAAGAATCAGGAATTAGGAATTAGGAATCAAGAATCAAGAATCAGGAATCAGAGGGCCGAGAATCCAAAATCGAAAATCGAGAATCGCCATTTAGATTCATGCGCATTGTGATCGTTGGTGCTGGAGCTGTAGGAGGTTACTTCGGCGGGATGCTCGCTCGTGCCGGCGAGGACGTGTTCTTCATCGCGCGCGGGAAGCACCTTGAGGCGATGCGGTCGCGCGGACTCACGATCGAAAAACCGGAAGGCTCCGTCACGTTTCCGGTCCAGGCCTCCGATAAACCGGGCGACGCCGGGAAGGCCGACGTCCTCATCGTCGGCGTGAAGGCGTACGACACCGCGGCCGCGTGCGCGCCGTGCCGGGGGCTCGTCGGGCCGGAGACGATGACGCTCACCCTGCAGAACGGTCTCGGCAACCGCGAGCGGCTCTCCGAGTTTTTTCCACCTGCCTCAATTGTCGAAGGCGTCGCCTACGTCGCCGCCCAGGTCGCCCGGCCCGGGGTCATCCAGTGGGCCGCGGCCGGGCGGACGATCATCGGGCCGTCGCCGAAATCGGCCGACCTCAAGGCGCGGTTCGACCGGGCCGGGGCGCCATGCGAGATCGCGGAGAACGTCGAGCAGGTGGTCTGGGAGAAACTCGTCGCGAACGCCGTCTTCAACGTGCTGGCGACGGTCGAGGGCTGCTCGCTGGGCGACCTCCGGGCCGAGCCGCGTCGGGAGATCGCCGAACGCGCGGTGGACGAGTTGACCGCGGTCGCCGCAGCGCAGGGGATCGTGGTGCGACCCTCCGCGAGGGAGCGGAGCTGGAAATTCTGCGAGGACCATCCCGACTTTCCGAGCTCGACCCAGCAGGACCGGGCCAACGGCAAACCTCTAGAGACCGAGGCGCTCAGCGGCGAACTGGTCCGTCGCGCTCGCACCGTGGCAGTCCCGGCGCCGACCCACGAGATG
>DATHFI010000127.1:0-4617 GCA_035490275.1 Planctomycetota bacterium | reverse complement strand
CTGGTCGACGAGGTGCGGAAGCTTCTCGCGCACCCGTGGTCCAAGGAGGGAAGGGCGGCGGTCGGGTACCGCGAGATCGTCGATCACCTCGAGGGTCGGTGCTCGCTGGAGGAGGCCCGGCAGGCGATCGTGCGGGACACGCTCCGGTTCACCCGCCGGCAGGCGACGTGGTTTAAGACGTTCTCAGACGCTGTAACGGTCGATGGAACCGAATCCCCGTTCGATACCGTGGATCGGATGCTCGCGATTATTCAGCGCTGAGTGTTCGGGTGGTCCCACCGACGGGGCTGATTCAATAATCCCCGCCCCAGCTTGTCATTCGAGGGGGTGGATAGGCCCACGCCTCGAAGGTCTGCTCCCAAAGGGATCGATCCGCCAGGTAGGTTCTCGCCTTGCCCCACCAGGAACGCAAGGTCTCGTCATGGCAACAAGGACTGAATGCCAGCCAGGCTTGCGCGGCCGCCAATCGGTGGCGCGGGTCGGGATGGGATATGTCGCGATGGAACTCGAGGTCCAGGTTCAATTGTTCGAGGCGGTTGAGGATGCTCGCCAGGTAGAAGTAGTCGAAAGCCAGCGGTTCGGACTCCGAGTACGCGTAGTACGTCGGGCTGTGCCAAAGGTTCAGGCCGGTCGTGCAGCTGGTCTTGATCCACCGGTGCTCGTGGTGGAGTCCAATGCGCCGGTCGTACCAATCGGTCCGGACCCTGCGCTCAAGCCGCGACTTTCTGACGCCGAGGAGGACGATGTCCTCTCTGTGCATCCCGCAGTCGACGCAGGAGTAGTCAGAACTCTTGCCGAGCGTAAGGACGGTGCCGGCCGCCAGCAGAATGGCGATCAGTGTGCAGCCCGCGATCAGCCACTTCATACCGATTTGAGTATAGCAGGCCTGGAGATCAGGCCGGCTTGGCGGGTGCCGGATCGGCGGCGCGCGAGGGGGTGACGACTTTCGCGAGGTCGTCCACGAACTGGACCCGGCGCTCCGCCGCCACGAGCCACGGGTGGCGCCACCGAGCGAGCGCGCCCCGGATTTTTCCCCGGAGGTCATTGTCGGTCCTGACCCGCGACCAGTCCACGGCGTCCGCCTTCAGAAAATGCTCGGCGAGCGAAACCAGCGCGCGCTCCTCCTCGACGAGCGCCTGGGCGAGCGGCTCGAGTTCGGCCGTGGGCGGCGGCTCCGGGGCGGGCTGGCGCAGGAGCGTCGTCGTGATCCGCCGCGCCGGCAGCGTCACATCCTCCACGGTCCACTCGGCGGAATCCTTGGCGCCGGGCGTCTTGGCCAGCCAGACCCGGCGGCGCGACTTGCGCCCGCTCAGCGCCACCTGGATACCCGCCGTCCCCCAGGTGTCCTCGATGTAGGTCCCCGAGTCGACGATCGCGACGCTCCCCTTCGAGCCGCTGAGCTTGCCCTCGTAGGTGAGGTATTTCAGGTCGTGGTCTGGAGTCATCAAGGCCGCCACCCTTTCCGTCAGATCGGTGTCCGGAAGGCGCCAGCTCTTCAGCTTGCCGGCCCGCTCGAGGAAGAGATCGTAATGGTCCTTCCCCTCGGAAGCGCCGGTGTGATGGGAGATCGTGAAGCGGGCCATTTTCAAGCCTTGAGCTTTGAGCCTTGAGACAAAGGTCTGCAGCACTGAACCCGAAACACGGGGCTCAAGGCTCACGGCTCATGGCTGAGGGCTACGTTATCATCCCAATTCAAATCGCTTGATCTTGCGGTAGAGCGTCCGCTCCCCGATCCCGAGGAGCTGGGCCGCCTTCTCCCGGTTCCCCTGGCTGATGGCGAGCGCCTGCCGGATCAGCTCCTTCTCCGCGGTCTCGAGGTGCACCCCGGTCTCCCCGGCCTCGCCGGGTCTCGAGTCGCCGGTCGCCCGGGGCGTCGTGATGTAATTAGGTACGTCATCGCCGTCGAGAACATCGTCCTTCGTCAGCACGATCATGCTCTCGATCGCGTTCCGGAGCTCGCGCACGTTGCCGGGCCAGGGGTATTTGTAGAAGAGCTGCATCGCCTCGGGGGTGATCCGCGAAATGGGCTTCTTGTGCGTTGCCGACAACTCCTTGATGAAGGTGTCCACGAGGAGCGGCAGATCGTCGAGCCGCTCCCGCAGCGGGGGGAGCTCGACGGTGACGACCTTGAGGCGGAAATAGAGGTCCTCGCGGAATCTTCCGTCGCGGATGAGGCCCTCGAGGCTCTGGTTCGTGGCGCAGACGAGGCGCACGTCGACCTTGATCGGCTCGTTCGACCCCACCCGGAAGATCTCGCCGTACTCGATCACCCGCAGGAGCTTCACCTGGATCGGGAGGGGCATGTCGCCGATCTCGTCGAGGAAGAGCGTCCCCTGGTGGGCGTACTCGAACCGCCCCTTGCGGTCGTACGTGGCCCCGGTGAACGCGCCCTTCACGTGACCGAAGAGCTCGCTCTCCAGGATGCTCTCGGAGAGCGCGGCGCAGTTCAGGGGCACGAAGTGATTCCCGCGGCGCGGGCTGTTCTGGTGGATCGCGCGGGCCACGAGCTCCTTGCCCGTCCCGCTCTCGCCGAGGATGAGGACCGTGGCGTTCGACGGGCTCACCTGCTGGAGCACGTCGAACACCTTGCGCATCCGCTGGGTGTTCCCGACGATCCCCTGGAACCCGAAACGCTTGTCGATCTGGCGGCGCAGCTCGAGGTTGTCCCGCACGAGCTTCTGCTTCTCGACCGCCTTCTTCAGCTTGGCGCGGAGAATCTGCAGGTTCACCGGCTTGTCGAGGTAGTCGTAGGCCCCCCCGTCGAGAGCCTCCACGGCCGTCTCGTAGGAGGGATAGCCGGTCATGACGATGACCTCGATGTCGGGCCACCGCGCCTTCGCCTTGCGGAGGAGGTCGAGCCCGCTCAGGTCGCGCATGACGAGATCGGTCACGACGATGTCGAAGGGTTCCGCCTCGATCGCGCGCACCCCCTCGTTGCCGCTCGTGACCGTGCTCATCGAGAAGCCGGCGCGCTCGAGGGATTCCGCGGTCGCCTCGGCGTGGGCGGCGTCGTCGTCGACGACGAGGACCTTGACCTTCTCGGGGTGACTCACGGGGCCTTATCGTCGTGAGGGGCGGGGCGCGCGTCAAGGGTGGGCAGTTCGAGGGTGAAGGTCGACCCCCGGCCGGGGGCGCTCTCGATCAGGATGGAACCGCCGTGCTCCTCGGCGATCTTCTTCGCCATGGGGAGGCCGAGTCCGGTCCCGGCCGGTTTCGTCGAGTAGTACAGGTTGAAGATCTTGTCGAGGTTCTCGGGAGCGATCCCGACGCCGGTGTCCCGGATCCGCACCCGGGCGACGCCGGGCCCCGGCTCGGCGGCCACCTCGAGCTCGCCTCCTTCGGGCATCGCCTGGATCGCGTTCAGGATGAGGTTCCAGAGGCACTGGCGGACGAGCTCGGCGTCGGCCTGGACGGGGGGTGCCTCGGCGGCGCGCCGGCGGATGACACGGATCTTCGCGCGGGCCGCCTGGGGGGCGGCGAACTCGAGAAGCTCGTCGAGGACTTTGTTGAGGTCGACGCGCTCCAGCCGGAGCTGCCTTCCGGCGGCGAACTTGAGGAAGTTGTTGAGGATGGTCTCGAGGTGGCGCACCTCCTTCAGGAGCACGCCGATTTTCCGGGCGCTCTTCTTCTCGCGGTCGGTGATCGGGTCGGCCCAGTCCTCCTGGAGGAGCTGGAGGTTCAGCGAGAGGGTCCCGAGGGGGTTGCGGATCTCGTGGGCGAGGCCGCTCGCGATGGTCCCCATGAGGGCGGCGTGCTCCTCCTCGCGCGTGCGCTGCGCTTCGCGCCGTCCCCGGTCCGATTGGCGCCGCAGGGCTCCGCGGGCGACCAGGTACGAGGCCGCGACGGCGACGGCGAGGACGCCGAGCGCGGAGAGAAGAATATCCAAGGTGCGGGGATTATAAGTGGGGGGAGGGGTCCGGCTGAGCGCTGAATGCCGAAAGCTGAATGCTTACTCGAGGAACCGGATCAGGACGAGTTCGTTCTCGAACCCCTTGCGGTAGGTGTACAGGATCTCGTCGAAGATCTGGCGCATGAGGAAGACGCCGAGGCCGTAGGCGCGCTCGCGCTCGATGGCCTCGGGCCTGACGGCGTCGGCGATCGCGCGGTCGAGGTCGAAGACGTTGGTGGCGTCGACGATGCGCGCCTTGAAACGCACGTCGTCCACGTCGACGCTGAGGGTGATCTCCGTCTCCTGGCCCTTGAACTTGGCGTAATGGACGATGGAGGACATGGCCTCGTCGACGGCCAGTACGAGGAGGTCGGCGGTGCGCTTGGGGACGCCCGCCTCGCGGAGCGTCTCCTCGATGAGGTGCCGGACCTCATTCAGATGCCGGGGGTGAGCCGGCATGCCGACGGTCTTCTGGACGGTTTTGATCATCCCTACACTATGAGACGCCCTGGAACCCCTGAGGTTTCATATATTCCATGGGTTGGCGTCAAAATCAAGGAAAAAGTGCATTTTTGGACCGATTTTTTTGCAACTTGGGGGTCAGTTGAGGACCTGCTCCACCGGCGCGTGGGGCAGCCCCACGGCGTCCGAGACCCCCCGGTAGCAGACCTTCCCCCCGACGACGTTCAATCCCTTTCGAATCGCGGCGTTCTCCCGCGCCGCGCGCG
>DATHFI010000126.1:0-2772 GCA_035490275.1 Planctomycetota bacterium | reverse complement strand
CTGCAGGCCGACGGACAGGATGTGGTCGGCGATGCGCGACAGTTCGTACAGGACCACCCGGATCGAGGCGCACCGCGGGGTGACCGTGATCCCCATCATCTGCTCCACCGCCAGGGAGAACCCGACGTTGTTGCAGAGGGGCGAGAGGTAATTCATCCGGTCGGTGATCGTCACGATCTGGTTGTAGGTCCGGAATTCGGCGAGCTTCTCGAAGCCGCTGTGGAGGTAGCCGATCTCCGGGGTCATCTTCGTGACGAGCTCGCCGTCGAGCTCGATGAGCGTCCGGAGCGTGCCGTGCGTCGCGGGGTGCTGGGGCCCGAAATTGATGATCATCCGCCGGGAGCCGAGGTCGCCCTCGAGCTCCTGCTCGACCTCCATCGTCGGCCGGGTGGGGGGAAGTTCCATCACAGCTCCGAGCTTCGAGCTTCAGGTGGCGAGCAGGACGCTTCCGGCTGGAAGCTCGAAGCTGGAAGCTGGAAACGGCGCGTTCCAAAATCTGTCGTGAGTTGATTCATGCACTCACGCGCCGGTTTCCCGGTTGTACTTCGGGAAGTTGTCGCGCTCGCCCATCCCGCGGAGCGGATAGTCCTTCCGGAGCGGATGGCCGGTGTAGTACTCGGGGAGCATGAGGCGCTTCAGGTCGGGGTGGCCGTCGAACTCGATGCCGTACATGTCGTAGACCTCGCGCTCCGCCCACGGCGCGGACTTCCAGAGCCCGGAGGCCGACTCAACCACGGGATCTTCCTCCGGCACCCACGCCTTCACCCGGAAATAGGCGTTGTTCCGGTACGAGAAGAGGTTGTAGACGACGCAGAACCGCTCGGGCCGGCCCTGGTCGAGCCAGTCGACGGCGGTGAGGTCCGTGAGGCAGTCGAACGAGAGTTCGGGATCGTCGCGGAGGAAGCGGAGGATGTCCAGGATGCGGCCGCGGTCGGTCTCCACCCAGACCTGCCCCGCGTGCGACCCGGTCGCGGAGACGGCCTCGGGGAGCGCGGCCTTCAGCTTCTCGACGATCTGCGATCCGTTCATGTCGTACCTGCGATAACAGGAGGCGGTGGAATCGGACCTAGGAAGCCCGGGAGGTCGAGGGCCGCAGGTGGTCCTTTTCGACGATCTCCTGGATCTTCATGATCGCGTCGATGACGCTCTCCGGCCGCGGCGGGCAGCCGGGGACGTAGACGTCGACGGGGATGAAGCGGTCCACCCCCTGGATCATGGCGTAGTTGTCGAAAATGCCGCCGCAGGAGGCGCAGGCGCCCATCGAGATGCACCACTTGGGCTCGGGCATCTGCTCCCAGATCTTGAAGAGGACCGGCATCATCTTCAGGGAGATCCGGCCCGAGACGATCATCAGGTCGCTCTGGCGCGGCGAAAACCGGATCACCTCGGCGCCGAAGCGGGCGAGGTCGTACCGCGAGGCGAGCGTCGCCATCAGCTCGATCGCGCAGCAGGCGGTCCCGAACGGCATCGGCCAGAGGCTCGACTTGCGCGCCCAATTGACGACCTTCTCGAGGGAGGTCGTGAGGACCCCTTCGGGCATCCAGGATTCGAGGCCCATCGGCTAACCTGCCTTAGTCACAGATTTCGGATTGTGGATTCCCGATTCCGGGAGCCTTCCAGCAATCCGCAATCAGAAATCCGAAATCGCCGCCGTCCCATTTTTCGACACACGTTGCCCGTATTTCTTTCGCTCGTGAATAACCCGGTTAATCCCACTCGAGCGCGCCGCGGCGCCAGACGTAGACCAGGCCGAAACCCACCACTCCAAGGAACAACCCCATCTCGAGCAGCCCCGGACCCCCGAGCTTCCTGAAGAGGACCGCCCACGGGATCAGGAAGACCGTCTCGATGTCGAAGAGGATGAAGAGGATGGCCACGAGATAGAAATGGACGGAGAGGCGCTGGCGGGGGCTGGAGATCACGGGGACGCCGCACTCGTAGGCGTCGAGTTTCTCCGGCGCGGGGCGGCGCGGCCCGAGCAGGCGCGAGGCCGCGATGATCCCCCCGCCGAGGGCGACCACGATGCCGAAGTACAGCGCTACGGCGCCCCATTCCATGGACGTTTGCACCCTTTCCCGACGCGCACCGACTCCCCGCGGAGTCGTCGAGTCGAGCCATTAGAGCAGGTAGTTTCGGGCAAGTCAATTTGACCCGGAGCCGGTGCTAGAATGGGTCCGTGAAAGAGAGTCTCCTCTATGAGAAGCGCCCGGACGGCCGGGTCAAGTGCAACGTCTGCGGCGTGCGCTGCGTCATCGCGAAGGGCGCCCGCGGCGCGTGCAACACCCGGCTCAACCGCGACGGCACGCTCTACACGCTCATCTACGGCCTCACGAGCGGCGCGTGCGTCGACCCGATCGAGAAGAAGCCGCTCTTCCACTTCCACCCGGGGTCGAAAATTCTGTCGATGGGCACGCGCGGATGCAATTTCCGATGCCCGGGCTGCCAGAACTGGGAGATCTCCCACGATTCGCCGGACGAGTTCGGCAAGAACATGGAGAAGATCGATCCCGCGGAGAGCGCGCGGCTCGCGAAACGCCTCGGCTGCCAGGGGATCGGCTGGACCTACAACGACCCCACGATCTGGATCGAGCACACGCTCGAGGCGATGATCGAGGCGAAGAAGCTGGGCCTGTACAGCTGTTACATGACGAACGGCTACGCCACCGAGGAGCACATGGAGCTCATCGGGCCCTACCTGACCTCGTGGCGCGTCGACATCAAGGGATTCTCGCGCGAGTCGTACAAGAAGATCTCGGGGCTCGCAAAATTCGA